>NZ_JBALMG010000011.1:95566-96321 GCF_036963225.1 Bacillus sp. JJ783
TACTGCTCCACCCCGCGATGATATAATATTTAATTTAGAAAAAATGGAGGAGGTAGAGGGATTCGAACCCCCGCGCGACTCTCGCCGCCTGTCGGTTTTCAAGACCGATCCCTTCAGCCGAACTTGGGTATACCTCCAAGATATGAACTTTGAGTGGTGGACCTTGTAGGACTCGAACCTACGACCGGACGGTTATGAGCCGTCTGCTCTAACCAGCTGAGCTAAAGGTCCTTATGGTAGCGGCGGAGGGGATCGAACCCCCGACCTCACGGGTATGAACCGTACGCTCTAGCCAGCTGAGCTACACCGCCATAAGTGATATTCAAATAAGTGGAGCCTAGCGGGATCGAACCGCTGACCTCCTGCGTGCAAGGCAGGCGCTCTCCCAGCTGAGCTAAGGCCCCATATGTTGAAATATCGGGAAGACAGGATTTGAACCTGCGACCCCCTGGTCCCAAACCAGGTGCTCTACCAAGCTGAGCCACTTCCCGTTAATAAAAAACGCGCCCGAGAGGAGTCGAACCCCTAACCTCTTGATCCGTAGTCAAACGCTCTATCCAATTGAGCTACGGGCGCATATGGTGCCGAGGGCGGGGGTCGAACCCGCACGGTGGTCACCCACCGCAGGATTTTAAGTCCTGTGCGTCTGCCTGTTCCGCCACCCCGGCATGTCATATTGAAAATTGGAGCGGAAGACGGGATTCGAACCCGCGACCCCAACCTTGGCAAGGTTGTATTCTACCACTGAACTACTT
>NZ_JBALMG010000012.1:0-36180 GCF_036963225.1 Bacillus sp. JJ783
TTTATACACACCGTAACAAAGTATGCTACCGCCTAAAATCAATAATAAAATAACACATGCAGCATGCATAAAGAATTCTTCCGGTAACATTAAAATAACCGGATCTGTTTCAATATCAAACATCCAATAATCATTGCTAAATAAAAGCTTGTGAAATAATACGAAACTCTTGTCGAAATTAATAGCAATTGGTAACGTAAGAGCTATTGGAAAAATAATTGTAAGAATCGCTCCGTGAAGTAAAAACTTTTCTTTTTTCTTTTTTAATAAATACGCTCCTCCTAATACAGCAATTACAATCGTTCCATACATTATATATTGAATCTTTACTAAAATATTTTTAACATCCACAAAATGAATGCGGCCATTTGTGGACATATCTAATGTCGGCAATTGTAATGCACCTTCATAAAACGGCGATAAATATGTAATAAGCACGTCATAGTTTCTCTTAATTTCATCTTTCGTCATATCCGCTAAATCTGGAATATTTAAAAAATCAATTTCTAAATAATACAACCATTTTCCATATACAACTATCGTTGCCGCGAGAGCGAAAACAGAAAATGCTATGCTATAGGAAACTACTAAAGTGATCAATCGATCCAATATGTTTATACCACTCTTATTTTTCTTCATTTTCTCCCCCTAAATGTCCTCATCATCATAAAGAAAACTGTTTTCGGTTCTCATGTAAGCAATAATAATATGTAATACACAGTACAACAATACTTAACCAAAACGTAAAATAACCAATTTTCTCTACAAACAAATGCATAATCCCGTATCTCGGCATTTGCCAAAATAAATAATCAATTGCATCATTATGTAATGTCCATATGCCAGCTACAGTGAAGTGCCATTTTTTTATCCGATAAAACGGAGCATATAACATCCCCTGCACTGCCATCACAAAATGAGATAACATTAACATATATCCCATAAGGCCAATAGGACCTTTTACATAAATCATAATTGCATTTACAACAACAGCCCAAATACCATATTTTATTAAAGTAACTATCGCTAACGCTTCTATTAACCCCCAGTTCTTCTTCATCAAAAAAGCAATTAAAACAAAGACAAAAAAGAGACTTGCCATAGGGCTATCTGGTACAAACGGCCAAAATATAGGTGAGGTTTCTTTTAATTGATTTCCATACCATATGAATCCGTAAATTGTACCTAATATGTTAACAACCAATAAAAATAATAGTACCGAACGTTGCCTTAACATTGCATACAAGTAAACCAAGCTGTATGTCCAACACCTTTCAAACAAAGTAATTCTTTCATCGAACTCTACTCTATTATATAGCAAACTTTCCGTCATCAAAATAAAAAGCTGACTACAGATTTTGTAGTCAGCTTTTCTATTATTTTTTATTATACTTTGCAACGAATTCCGAAAGCTTTTTCAGTTCCTCATCTGTACCTTTAAATACCCCTTTAGGCATTGAACCTTTTCCATCTTTCGCAATTTTAGCGATTTCTTCTGGTTTTAAAGTTAAGTTTTGCAAAGCCGGTGCTGCCGCACCGCCCTGTAAATTGTCACCATGACATGTTAAACAAGTATTTTTTTGCATTAACTTGTATCCATCATCATTTTTATCAACTGGTGCTGTTTTTACAATTGCTCCTTGTTTTTTTGCAGCTTCCCAGTCGTGGTGTGCTACAGATTCCCAAGTTAAAAAGATAATCGATGCAATTGCTAAAAGCATAAATCCAGTTGCCACAGGCCGCTTCAGCGGGCGTCTTTCTGGGCCTCGATCAAGAAATGGAGCTAATAGTAACGCTCCAAACGCAATCCCCGGCATAATAAACGCACCAATTACAGTAAATGAGCCTGAAGCATACGAATACTTTAATAACTGATACAAGAATAAGAAATACCAATCTGGAAGTGGTATATATCCTGCATCTGTAGGATCCGCCATTCTCTCAAGCGGTGACGGATGCGCCACTGTTAAACATAAATAACCGATTAAAAAAACTGCACCAACCATCCATTCTTTTAACAAGAAATTCGGCCAAAACGCTTCTGTTTTCCCTGGATATTCAGAATAATCTTTTGGAATATTTGGTTTCCGGGCTACTGGTACCCGAGAATCTCCTACAAACTTCATCCCTTTGCCGCGATGCATAATCTCCCTCCTTTTGTTCTTTCCCCTTTAATTTAGCAATCTCTTATAGCGGACCGGAAATACCTTGTTTGCGAATCATGATGAAGTGGAAGGCCATTAAACCTAGAAGTGCTGCTGGTAAGAAGAAGACGTGAATAGCAAAGAAGCGAGTTAATGTTTGAGCGCCAACAATTTCGGAATGACCAGCGAGTAATGTTTTAATATAAGGACCAATGAGCGGCGTTTGCTCTGCGATTTGAATCCCTACTTTCGTAGCAAATAAAGCTTTCATATCCCACGGTAATAAATATCCGGTAAAACCAAGACCTAACATAACAAAGAAAATAAGAACACCAACAATCCAGTTTAACTCACGAGGCTTTTTATACGCACCCTGGAAGAAAACTCTGAGTGTATGTAAAAACATCATTACAATTACGAGACTGGCACCCCAGTGGTGCATACCACGAACAATTTGTCCATACGCAACTTCATTTTGTAAATAGTAAACCGACTCCCAAGCATTTTTAATATCAGGCACATAATACATCGTTAAAAACATTCCAGACAAAATTTGAATTACAGTAACGAAAAAGGTAAGTCCTCCGAAGCAGTAGACGAATGCAGAAAAGTGATGCGCCGGGTTAACATGCTCAGGTACTTCATGATCAGCGATATCACGCCATATCGGTGTAATATCTAAACGTTCGTCCACCCAATCATAAATTTTATTTAGCATCTACTTTGCACCCCCTTTTGGCTTCGCTTTTCCTAAATAAAGTGTTCCATCTTTTACTTTGGATTCGTATACGTCAAGTGGAGCAAGAGGCGGTGTGCCTTTAATGTTCATCCCATCTTTTGTGTAACGTCCCCCGTGACACGGGCAAAAGAATTGATTAGGATGTGCTTTGTCCGAATTCCAGTTCACTGTACAACCTAAATGTTTACACACTGGAGAAAACGCAACAATGTCTCCGCTTTCATCTTTATGCACCCAAGCAGATTTTGGCTCTTCAGACTTGTACCATCCGTCAACCTGCTTCACCTTAAAATCGAAGCGCTTCGGCTCTGTTGTAATATCCTTTACTTGTCCAACAGCAACCATATCTGTTCCCGCTTCTTTTCTTAACACCGGATCAAGCGCAAACCGCGTCATCGGCATTAAAATACCCGCCGCCATAAAGCCTCCTACCCCTGTAAGTGTGTAATTTAAAAACTGTCTTCTTGACACACGATGTTCTTTCTCGCTCACGAAAATTTCCCCCCTCTATCAGAAATTGTCCCCTCGTGAAAAAATTATATAAAAAATAAATACTAGGACACTATCATGATATAATACCCTCTTGTATAGGTCAATATCATACTACTCATAATAATAAGAACTTTCTGTTTATTATTACCTTATCCATCTTTCTTCCAACATTACCATAATATTTTTTATGTGAGCACGAATAACTTCCCTTTTCGCTTGATCACTAAATTGCTCTAATGATAACGATGGAAACCAAAATAAATCACCCTGCAACTCTTGCATATCTTCTTTCCATGAAAAATCACTTGTCACATAGGCAATATGCTTAAAACCTTGCCTTTGCAAATGATCTGTCCATTCTTGCAAACGGTCTTTTTCATTCTTTTGGCTCTCTACCAAATACGTAAATGCGGGCAGTAAAAGCACTCTTCCTTTATACTCCCTTTCCAACTCCATACTCAAAGCCTCAATAAATTCACCTTGCTCTACAACCATTTTCATTTCTTTTGCTGCCGAAATAGACAAAAGGGGGATAATCCCTGTATCTACATACTCCCTCGCTTGCTCAAACTGTTCCACATCTTTTACAATCCATTTCACCTTTTCTCCCCTCCTTCACCATAAATGACAGAACTTTCACTTTATATATATTAAACCATACTAAAAGAGGTAAAAAAAGAAAAACTACCTATTATTAAGTAGTTTTTCTTAAAAAGTCTGAAATTCGTAAAGATTACATAATCAAAATGAATTCTATAAAATTTTCAACTCTGCTGTTAACCTATGAAATGCTTCCTTATCTTGCTTATCCAAAGCTTCATCAATTTGTTTCAAAAGACGCTCTCTTCTAAATGAGAATACACTTTCTTCTAAAAATCGTTCTGCAAGCAATCGATCTTTTTCATTCACTTCAATATGCTTTGGCAAATATGGATTTTCTTCTAATACAGCTACATAGTTTGCATTTTGGAACGATGATTTAAAATTAAGCTGAATATAAATATCCTCATCTCGATTCAAACGAATATCATGAAACGACTTTTCTGCATCTGTTGTCATTACATTTTGTTTAAAAAAGTGAAACGGTGTGTCTTTCACACAATTCGCTGACATTACTAAGCCACGCGGACAATATTTTGCATGTTCTACGAAGTGGACTTTATGCATTAATTGATCGTGACTCATTAAATAATTCAAAATCCATACACATTCACGCTGTTTCAGTTGGTAATTATTCAAAAACCATTTTACAAAATCCTTCTTCTCGTTTACAGAAACAGGGGTATTCATAGCGATTAAGTCCCTCCTCTGTCTTGCTCTTTTCTTTTTAGATTCAAGAAGCGGCATTCAGTTTCCTTCCAACTTACGAAAAATCCTCTAAATTATATAACAATTCTTCAATATGAATTTGTGTCGGGTCTAGTTGTATTAACTGCGTAAATACTTCTTTCGCCTCTTTTCGCATTCCTTCTTCTAATAAGAAATAACCGTACTCTTCCAAGAAATCTGGATGATTCTTAAAAGAAGTATATGCACTTTCATAGTGTTTTAATGCATCCGAATACATTTCTAATTGTTTTTTTGCAAATGCAAGATCCCAAAGTAGTTGTGTATCTGGCTCTCCACTGTCAATTGTACGCTCTACAACTGCAATTAGCTCTTCGTATTTCTCTTGTTCTTTTAAGATATACGCATATTTTAATGTCGCACCTAAATGTCCCGGATCTAGCTCCAGCGCTTTTTGAAGCACTTCTTCTGCCTCCGCTATTTTACCTAATTTCGCCGCAATATTCGCTAATTCTACATAGAAAGGAACAGAAAGCTCATCTACTTTAATTCCTTCTTGAAGTGTTTCATAGCTTTCTTGAAGCATGCCTTCTTTTTCATAGCTTTTCGCTAAATACATGTATAACGATGCGTACTCAGGATCTAATTCTTTTAATTCTTGCCAAGCACCAATTGCTCTTTGATATTCTTCCCCTTGGTATAATGTAAAGGCATATCCAAATAGTGAGTGAATATCTTTTTGCTCTTCTAACCCCGCCTCATAGTAAGAGATTGCCTCTTCCCAGTTTCCAATAGCACTTAAAGTTTCTGCTAGACGAAGCGCAATGACAACACCGCCCATAACTTTATGTTCTGCTAGTAACGATTCATAATAAGTGATCGCCTTTTTCTCTTCACCTTTACTACTATATAATTCTGCTAATCCAAACGTAATAACAGGTTCGTCTGGCATCATTTCTTTTGCCTTTAATAGTTTTTGTTCTGCTACATCATCAAAACCTTGCATTTGGAATAAATCTGCAACAAGTAATAGCGATTGAACATATAGATCATCATTTTCTGGAATATCATGAAGCACTTCAATCGCTTCATCTTCTTTATCTAAATCAATATATAATTCTGCTAAAAATAATGTAAATTCACTTTCTTCTGGATATAACAAGCGTAAATCATCAATAATTGCTAACGCCTCATCCATAAACCCAAGTGTATGATAGTAACGAGCGATATCATACTTCTCTTCATCATTAGCAACTCGTAGTTGTTCTTTTAATAATTGTAATCCTTTTTCTGCTTCACCGTTTTCAATATAAGAAACAGCTTGTTCAAACTTTTGCATAAACGTCTCCTTTAATTCAAAAAATATTCTCTTCTGTTCATTTATCATAAGCAACTAGGTGTAAGAACGCAACCTTTTGAGTGAACTACCTCTTCCTATATTTGCTCTTATAGCGCAGCTAATTGTTCGAAAAATTTCGGATACGATACAGCGACCGCATCACTATTCTCTATTTTCACTTCTCCATCTATAATACACGATGCGATTGCAAGCATCATCCCAATACGATGATCGCCGTGACTATTAACAGTATTTCCTTTTAAACTTTGTTTACCATATATAATCATACCATCTGATGTAGGTTCAATCTTCGCGCCTAATTTGCCTAATTCATCTACAACCGTATCGATACGGTTTGTTTCTTTTACTTTTAACTCCTCAGCGTTTTTAATAACAGTAATTCCTTCTGCCTGCGTTGCCAATAAAGCAATTACAGGAATTTCATCAATTAATCTTGGAATAAGAGTTCCACCAATTTCTATTCCTTTTAGTTTAGATGTTTCAATCATAATATCTCCGCACGGCTCAAACTCTTCATTTCTAATATGATTGATAGAAATAAGTGCACCCATCTTTGTTAATACATCTAAAATCCCTGTTCTCGTCGGATTTAAACCAACGTTTTCCAATACAAGCTTACTATTTTGGACAATTGCACCAGCTACTAAGAAAAATGCCGCCGAAGAAACATCTCCTGGAACTTCTATGTCTGCACCTTTAAGTTGTTGTCCGCCTTGTAATGAAACGGTACGTCCATTAACATCTACGGTACAACCAAATGCACGTAACATTCTTTCCGTATGATCACGAGATTGCATAGGCTCTGTTACTGTAGTTACGCCTTCCCCTTGCAAACCCGCAAGTAAAACTGCTGACTTCACTTGTGCACTCGCTACTGGTGAATGATAATGCATACCTTTTACCTTACCACCGCGAATAGATAAAGGTGTATATTGTCCGTTTTCTCTACCATCAATTTGAGCATTCATCTTACTAAGCGGGTCTGTAACACGTTTCATAGGACGTTTTCCAATTGATGCATCCCCAATTATCGTACTATGGAACGGCGTATTTGCTAAAATTCCAAGCATCAGACGAATAGTCGTCCCTGAATTTCCCACATCTAATACTTCTTTCGGTTCTTGCAAATTTGCTAATCCTTTACCATAAATCGTGACATCGTTCCCACTCTGTTCAATCTGGACACCTAGTTTTTGAAAACATGCAATTGTACTTAAACAATCTTCTCCTAATAAAAAATTTGATACTTTCGTCGTCCCTTCCGCTATCGCTCCAAACATAACAGAGCGATGTGAAATAGATTTATCTCCTGGAACAACAATTTTCCCATTCAAACTATTTTTTCGTCCTACTAGTTTCAAACTGTATCCTCCTCACATTTTAAATAGTTTATATGTACAATAGTTCTTCTTATACGTCTACTTCTATTGTAACGTTTTCTTTCTTGAACGTGCAAACAACTCCCCTTATTGCAGTTCAAATGAAAAAGGCTCCTGTTACAGGAGCCTTCACCATTTCTTAAGAATACGTTTCTTCTTTCTTCACTTGTTCTTTTACAAGTTCCGTAAGTAATTCAATAATCTCATCATTTTCTTCTTTTAATCCAACAGTAATACGAATACCATCATGCATACCAAATGCTGCACCAGAACGAACGATATATCCTTTTTTCATTAATCGTTCGAAAGCTTCATTACCAGGTATACCGAGTTTCAAGAAAATGAAATTCGTTTGAGATGGATAGTAGAATACGTTATATTCCTTACAAAATGCATAATATTGATTTAATCCTTCGGCATTTTTCTTCACACACTCTTGTAAAAACTGTTGATCCTCTATTGCCGCTAATGCTACCGCTTGGGCGATAGTTGATGTGTTAAATGGTAGTCTTGCTACCTCTAGCTGCCCAATAAGCTTTGCATCCCCAATCGCATATCCAATACGAAAAGCAGCTAATCCATATGCTTTTGAGAATGTGCGTAGCACCATAAGATTTTCGTACTTTTCAAGAAGGGGTAATGTTTGCGGATAATCTTCTGCCCCAGCATATTCATAATATGCTTCGTCCATAATAACGAGCGCTGACTTTGGAACTGATTCTAAAAATGAAAGTAATTTTTGTTTTTCTACATATGTACCTGTCGGATTATTCGGATTACAAATCCATACAATCTTCGTTTTCTCATCTACTTGCTGTAACATTGCATCTAAATTGTGAATACCATTTTCAAGTGGTACTTCCCGAACTTCCGCTCCTTCAATAACAGCATGATGATAATATTGTGAGAACGTAGGATTCGCCATTACAACATTTGTTCCGTTATGTAGCAAAGCGCGACTAATCATTTGAATGACTTCATCTAACCCGCTACCAAATAAAAGTTGTTCCGCTTTTACACTTAAATGCTCTGCTACTTTCTCACGAAGCTCAAAAGCCGCCCCGTCTGGGTAGAGTGCATATTGATTGGCTAACGAAGTTAATGCTTCTGTCACACGCGCAGAGCAGCCAAACGGATTTTCATTCGATGCTAACTTCACAATTTTTGACAATCCATATTCTCTTTTTACTTCTTCAATATTTTTCCCAGGTACATATGCTCTCAAAGTTAACAATTGCTCTTTTACTCTCACTTTTATTCCCCCAGTCATTGATATGATTTATAATTCCTTACTGTCATCTTTCATCATAACCGTCACCATTACGAGAATACCTTTAAATATGCATTTCATACCTGTTCTACCAACTTTTTTAGACCATATCCTTTTGAAATGCTTCTAACGCAATATGAACAGTCTCATCTGAAATAGATACGACATTCACTCCCCCATATTCCTGCATAAGCACCATATGAATTGTTCCAGCATTTGCTTTTTTATCTTGTTTCATCAACTGAACGAGACGTTCTACATTCAAGTCACTTGGCATTTTTGGATAACCGTATTTCAAGAACCACTGCTTCATTTCTTCATAAGAAAGATCAATTTTGTACACTTGCTCACTTAAAAATATGGCAAATAGCATACCAACCGCTACTCCATCACCGTGAGTAATATTTCCATATCCTAACTCTTTTTCAAGAGCATGTCCTAACGTATGCCCAAAATTTAAATGGGCACGTACACCTTTTTCTGTTTCGTCTTGCGACACAATATTCGCTTTCACAGGAATCGCCTTCGTTAATATATGAATTAACTTTTCATCACGAAGATCCGTTAACGTTTGCACTTCTTCTTTTAACCAATGATATAGCTCTACATCACCAATAAGAGCATGCTTTATCACTTCTGCATAACCTGATCGCCACTCTTTTTCAGGAAGTGAATGTAAAAATGGCGTATGATATACAACAGCTTCTGGCTGATGAAACGCTCCAATCATATTTTTTCCTAGTGGATGGTTAATTGCTACTTTCCCGCCTACTGCGCTATCGTGAGCTAATAAAGTCGTTGGAACTTGGACAAAGCGAATACCACGCATAAACGACGCCGCAACAAATCCAGCCAAATCTCCAATCATTCCGCCTCCAAGTGCGATGATTAAAGAATTTCTATCTAATTTATTTTCAAGAGCCGAAGTGTGAGCCTCATAGAAATTTTCAAAAGACTTCTCTTTTTCGCCACTCGGTACAACAAACGAAAATACTTTTTGCTCTACTTGCAATGCATCAACAACTGTCTGTAAATGCAGTGATGCAACAGCTTCATCAGAAATAATCATTATGTTAGATACCGCAGGATTCATTTTTTGAATAAGCGTTGTTAAATGTGACAACGCCTCCCTTCCAACATGTACATCATATTCTTTTGATTTCGTTTGAATATGTATGTTCTCCATTAAAATCCCCTCGCATATTCATTATGTTTCTCAATATTTTCACGTATAAGATCGATACGATCTAATCCAAATTGTTCAATTAAAGCTGTTGCGAGCTCCCAAGCCACAACAGCTTCAGCCACAACGCTAGCTGCTGGCACTGCACAACTATCTGAACGTTCAATACTCGCTGTAAAAGGTTCTTTCGTATCAATATCAACACTTTGAAGCGGTTTATATAATGTCGGTATCGGTTTCATAACACCGCGCACAACAACCGGCATACCAGTTGTCATGCCACCTTCTAATCCACCTGCATTGTTCGTTTTTCTTCTATACCCTTGCACTTCATCCCAAAGGATTTCATCATGCACTTCACTTCCAGGTCTATGTGCTGCTTCAAAACCAATTCCAATTTCAACACCTTTAAAAGCGTTAATACTCATAATTGCCGCTGCTAATTTTGCATCTAATTTTCTATCATAATGTACATAGCTACCTACTCCGATTGGCATTCCTTCTACAACTACTTCAACAATACCGCCGATAGAATCACCATTTGCCTTCGCATCATCAATTGCTTGCATCATCTTTTTACCGGCCTTTTCATCTAAACAACGTACAGGAGATGCTTCTGTAGTACTTTGTAATTCCGCAATAGAGTTATATTTAATATTTTCTACCTGGACACCACCAATCTCGACAACATGTCCCGCTACTTGTATACCTAATTCCGCTAATATTTTTTTTGCAACTGCACCCGCTGCAACACGAACTGTCGTTTCACGTGCGGAAGAACGCTCTAATACATTCCTCATATCTCTATGACCATATTTAATCGCACCATTTAAATCTGCGTGTCCAGGTCTAGGTTTCGTAACTTGCCTTTTCATTTCTTTCTCTTCCTGCTCAGTTAACGGCTCTGCACCCATAACCTTTGTCCAATGTGTAAAATCACGATTTTCAACAACAAGTGCAATCGGGGACCCCATCGTCTTCCCATGCCTAACACCACTTACAATTTGCACTTGGTCTTTCTCAATTTGCATGCGTCTACCGCGTCCATATCCTTTTTGTCTTCTAGCTAATTCTTCATTTATATCATTCGCTACTAAAGATAATCCTGCCGGAACACCTTCTAAAATTGTCATAAGTTGCGGACCGTGGGATTCACCAGCTGTAATATATCGCATACGTTATTCCTCTTTTCGCATATGTATTTATCCCGCTACATAAAGTAACTATATTATCTTCCATCACTCTTTAAAATACAAAGAAATTATATAGTAAATCGAGTATTTGCTTTCCCTACTTGTAATTATTCTATTATTTCCATAATAATAGACCTTTTACTTTACATACCAATATATCATAACAGTCCTAACTTCGTAACTGATCGAAATAAAAAAAGTGCAAGAAGAATACCCCTATTCTTCTTGCACTTTTTACTATTATCACAGTTATTAAAGCGTTTACAAATTATTTCAAAATAATTAGTAAATCCATTGATTCATTAATTTTGAGTAGTCTACTAATTCTTCTTCCTTAAAGAAAATAGCAATCTCGCGCTCTGCACTTTCTAAAGAATCCGAACCGTGGATAATGTTTTTCGCAACAGTTACACCGAAATCTCCGCGAATTGTTCCCATATCAGCTTCATGTGGGCGTGTTTTACCCATCATATTGCGTGCTGTATCTACTACATTTTCACCTTGCCATACCATTGCGAATACAGGACCAGATGTAATAAAGTCTACTAATTCACCAAAGAAAGGTCTTTCTTTATGCTCACCGTAGTGTTGTTCAGCAATTTCCGGAGTAACTTGCATTAATTTTGCACCAACTAATTGAAAGCCCTTTTTCTCAAAACGAGCTACGATTTCCCCAATGAATGCACGTTGTACACCGTCTGGTTTTACCATTAGAAATGTTTTTTCCATAAAAAATCTCTCCACTTCTGAATTATGTATGTAATTGTATATCCCCACACACATAGTAACACCCTTATCACAATTGTGCAATAGTTTTGAAATAGAGAGATTATTTTATTTTTTAGAAAAATCACTAAAATTTTCGTTTTCCAATATACTTTGCAACATTTTGCAACGCATACTTCGCCTGTCCACGAGGGAGTGGTTTTATTATTTCTAATGCTTTATGTAAATAACGTTCACTAAACGAAAATGCTTTATCAATAGCTTCGCTCACTTTAATATCATCAATAATTTCTTTCATTTCACTTGCTGTTGTATTTTCATGCACAGATGTAATTTTCTGACGAAGAACTGGATCTTCCATGGCATACAAAACAGGTAATGTAATGTTACCTTGTAATAAATCACCACCAGCAGGCTTTCCAAGCTTCTCTTCTGTCGATACGAAATCTAAAATATCATCAATAATTTGATAAGACATACCAACAAAATATCCATACCAAAATAGACGATTTACAGTATCACGATTAGCAC
Organism: Bacillus sp. JJ783; assembly: GCF_036963225.1. Lineage (NCBI taxonomy): Bacteria > Bacillati > Bacillota > Bacilli > Caryophanales > Bacillaceae > Bacillus > Bacillus sp. JJ783. The sequence goes on from NZ_JBALMG010000012.1 coordinate 12,305, forward strand.
CAGCAGCAATCGCTCCCAACTGACAACTCGCGGCGATTAACAATGCTGTTTTTCGTTTTATCCTTCTTAAATACGTTCTTAAATTTTGATCATAGTTATACTTATCTTTAATTTGTTCGATTTCACCTTTACAAACTTCTAAAATTGTATGAGACAACGCTTGATGTGCATCTGGAATTTCTATATTTGTTATACATTCAAGAGACTTCGCAAACAAGTAGTCTCCTGTATACATTGCAATACGATCTCCCCATTTCGCATTCACTGTTGCGCTACCGCGTCGTAAAAACGCAGCATCAATGACATCATCGTGAACAAGCGAAGCCATATGAATAAGTTCTAATGCAACCGCAACATGCTTAATTGCATCTAACTTATAATCCCCAAATTTCCCTGCAAGCAAAACAAAAACAGGGCGAATCCGCTTCCCACCTGCTTCAATAAGCTGTAATGCCGCTTCTTCTACTAACGGCTGCTCAGAAGCAACTGTCTTCTTCAATTCTTTTTCTATAACATTAATATCCGATCGTAAAAAAGAGTACATAAGTTGTAACTTCATATTGTTCACCTTAACCTAAAACGTCTTTTTTCTTTTTTCTATTTTGATTCTGGTTTAATACCTAAATGCATAGCTGCTACACCAAAAGTAAATGGTTTCACTTGCACATTCTTAAGCCCAGCTTCTTCAAACATACGTGCTAACTCTTTCATCCCTGGGAATGTACTAGCAGATTCCTGAAGCCATGAATATTCTTTATAACTTTTCGCAAACATCTTTCCAAATAACGGCATGATATATTTAAAGTATAAGACATATCCTTGACGAAAACCTATCATCGTTGGTTGAGATGTTTCCAGGCAAATTACTTTTCCACCAGGCTTTACTACACGCGTCATTTCTTTTAATACTTGCATGTAATCCGGAACGTTACGTAACCCAAAACCAATCGTTACATAATCAAACGTATTATCTTCATAAGGAAGTTCCATTGCATTTCCATGCATAAGTTCTACTTGCTTTAATTCTAAAGCTTCTACCTTTTGTTTACCGACAGCTAGCATATTTTCGCTAAAGTCTAAACCGTAAACCTTCCCATCTTCACCTACAGCTCCCGCTAGTGCAATTGTCCAATCTGCCGTCCCGCAGCATACGTCAAGTGCCTTACTCCCGGGTTTCACATCCATAATTCGCATCGTTTCTTTGCGCCATGCCTTATGCCTTTGAAAACTAATTACAGAATTCATCACATCGTATTTATCAGAAATTTTCTCAAATACGTCATGTACTCTTTCTTCTTTTGATTGTTGCATGCTCGTACCTTCTTCCAATGTAAAGTTGCTTATGTCCTTGATTTATCTCTTAACATAGAAATTATCTCATTAACTTCTGTATGATTCTCTAAAAAATTTTCTTCTTGCTTTCTCATTTCCATAAGCCATTCATTAATAACTGTTTCCAAATTTTTATCATCATCCAATGAGATTTTTTGGACTGCTTGAAAAACAGGTGAATTTTGTTTATCAGCATACAATTGACACTCTTTTTGAAGACGATTTTTTCCTAACACATAAGTTATATATGGTTTCCAATTAGATAACTGAAAATGATCACATGTTTTTTGCAAAAGCGCAGATTCAATTATTACTACACTTTCCATTATGTCTTGAATCGTCACATGTGCTTTTTGATACAGCATAATTTTATGTTCATTAATCTCCTTAATTCCTTCAGCAAGTGCACGAATTAAGATAATATCACAATTCATTGACAATAAGTAATAGTATAGACCACTATAATAATCCCCTGCAAGAACTGTCAATTGACGACGCTTATGGAATCCACTCGTCTCTTCGTTTGCTTTATTTGATACTTTTTCATGTGTATCAAGAGCAATTTGTACAAGCATAATCGTTACGACATAATGATCAATTTGTTCTTTATGTATATTTGCACTTTTTAATGCACCGTATAACAGCGCTATTTTTTCTTCATCAATAAATGGTTCTTCAATATAGTTTATAAAATAAGGATGGCGTAATTTCTCCATCAATTTCTCTTTAATACCCGCATACCCTCCGTAGATGTCACACACAAAAAATCACCCTTGTTTTCTAATTCATAAAATTTATTATAACACATACATTCTATTTTCTATAATCAAAACTTGGCTACTTCTGCCAAACTGCCACCGAATAAAGCCTTAACTTTTGTTCATACAAGTTATCTTCGTCTCTAACAACTACAAACATTCATTTCCACAAAAGGCAGAAGTAATTTTCAACCTTTATATTCTTGCTCTTTAACATTAAAACTATATCATTTTTTTGTATATAAAAAAAAGAAAAGCAGTTTCCCGCTCTTCTTTAATTCGTCTTAATAAACGATAAAATTTCACTACGTGCTGCTGCATCATTTTCTAACACGCCGCGCACTGCAGTCGTTACTGTTTTCGCACCAGGCTTTTTCACACCACGCATCGTCATACACATATGCTCTGCTTCTACTACTACCATTACACCATGCGGCTCTAGTACTTCCATAATAGAGTTAGCTACTGTTGATGTAATACGTTCTTGTAGTTGCGGACGACGCGCAATTGTGTCTACAGTACGAGCTAATTTACTTAGTCCCGTTACTTTTCCACCTTGCGGAATATATGCAACGTGAGCAACTCCATAAAACGGAACAAGATGATGCTCACACATCGAATAGAATGGTATATCTTTTACTAATACAAGCTCTTCGTGGTCTTCTCCGAATACTTTGTGTAAATGCTCTTTTGGATCCTCATGCATCCCCGAGAATACTTCTGCGTACATTTTCGCAACACGTTTCGGTGTATCAAGTACTCCCTCGCGATTTGGGTCATCTCCGATTGCCTCTAAAATAAGACGTACTGCATGTTCAATTTGTTCTAAATTAACTTTTGCCATCCGCTAGCCCTCCCGAAAAACCTAAAAGTGATACGAACACATTCTAGCATATTTATGTTTTTAAAAGCAAAAAGAAGAGTTTCCAAAAAGGAAACTCTTCTTCCCTGTTAATATGTAAGGATTATTTAACCGCATCTTTTAACGCTTTACCAGGTTTGAATGCAGGTACTTTACTTGCAGCGATTTCAATCTCCTCACCTGTTTGTGGGTTACGACCTTTACGAGCCGCACGCTCACGAACTTCGAAGTTACCGAATCCGATTAGTTGTACTTTATCACCTTGTTTTAAAGCTTCTAAGATAGAATCAAAAACAGCGTCCACTGCTTTTGTTGCGTCCTTTTTAGAAAGGGAACTTGCTTCTGCAACAGCATTGATTAAATCTGTCTTGTTCATGCCATTCACCTCCTCCCAAAGATAAGACTGTATAATGATCATAAAATGAGTCTTACTTTCATTTGTAGGCAATTTTTGCAAATTCTATACTACAAAGATGTAGATAAATCATTATCAACGCCTATATTATACGATTCTCCTTTATAATTCAATATTTTTAAGGAAATTGTTACTCTTAAAATGTGAATTTCTGATGAAACTTGACAATTTACAACAAAATATTAGATAATGACTGTTTATTTTTCTATTACGAACTCAAAAAGAAAAAAATCCCTCTGCAATTAGAGGGATTTTTTTCTTATAATATAATCGCAATTAATCCGCCAGATCCTTCATTAATAATTCTTTCTAGCGTTTCTTTTAACTTATAACGAGCGTTTTCTGGCATTAGTGATAACTTCGCTTGAATTCCTTCTCTAACAATAGAGCTAAGAGAGCGCCCAAATATATCAGAATTCCAAATTGATAGCGGGTCATCTTCAAAATCTTGCATCAAGTAACGAACTAGTTCTTCACTTTGTTTTTCAGTACCGATAATCGGTTCAAATGTTGATTCTACATCCACTTTAATCATATGAATAGACGGCGCAACCGCTTTTAATTTAACACCGAACCTTGAACCGTGACGAATAATTTCCGGTTCATCTAAGCTCATATCAGCTAATGCAGGCGCTGCTACTCCATATCCGGTTTGTTTTACCATCCGCAGAGCATCCGCCACTTGGTCATACTCTGTTTTCGCATGAGATAAATCGAGCATAAGCTTCAATAAATGATCTTTCCCTCGAATCTCTACTCCTACTACTTCTTTTAAAATTTGATCATACAATTCATCTGGCGCATATAAATCAATCTCTGCCACACCTTGCCCCATATCAATGCCAGCTAGACTTGCTCGATCAATAAATTCATATTGACTAAACTGCCAAACGACACGGTCCACATCACGAAGACGTTTTATATCCTTTACAGTCTCTTGAACCGCTTCCTGATAACTTTGGCGTAACCAATGTCCTTCATTTAGCACCATTACCCAGCTCGGAAGGTTTACATTCACTTCTAAAACCGGGAACTCGAATAACGCTTCTCGAAGTACGTTATACACATCTGTTTCTCTTAAACTCTCTACACTCATCGCAATTACTGGGATATCATATTCTTCTGATAAACTTTGACGTAACTGCTCCGTATCTGGATGATATGGCTGTACAGTATTGATAATCATAATGAAAGGCTTTCCTACTTCTTTTAACTCATTTACAACGCGTTCTTCTGCCTCTATATAATCTCTTCTTGGAATTTCACCAATTGTTCCATCTGTTGTAATAACGACACCTATTGTTGAATGCTCTTGAATTACTTTACGTGTTCCGATTTCTGCAGCTTCATGGAATGGAATAGGCTCTTCATACCAAGGAGTATTAATCATGCGCGGACCATTCTCATCTTCATAGCCTTTTGCTCCTGGAACCGTATATCCAACACAATCTACTAATCGAATATTCACTTCAAGACCTTCATCTACTTCGATAGAAACCGCTTGGTTTGGAACAAACTTCGGTTCCGTCGTCATTATTGTACGACCAGCAGCACTTTGAGGCAGTTCATCCTGCGCTCTTTGACGGTCTGACTCATTTTCAATATTGGGAATAACAACAAGTTCCATAAATTTTTTAATAAATGTTGATTTCCCTGTTCGAACAGCTCCTACAACTCCAAAATAAATATCACCGCCTGTGCGTTCCGCAATATCTTTAAAAATATCTACCTTTTCCAAGTGATTCCCTCCCTCAATATTTTTGGGAATAATTCCACGTTTATAGTCAACTAATACCTTCTCTAACGTTGCCTATAATATCTGATATAATATAATGGTATTCTAGAAGTTCGGACAATATATCATATAATTTTGTCCAATTTCATATGACTATTTAAAAATACCTTTTGTTTGCATCGCAAGTTGTATAACATAAAAAACCTTTCTTCTAGAACTTATTCACTAAAAGAAAGGTTCATGACTTATGATTTTAAAAAAATTGGTTCTCCATTTTTTACTGTGTACGGCAAAGAATATGCAGGAACAAACGGGGAATCCTCCGATAATATCCCCCGGATATCTTCACCTTCTTTAAATTGCCCTTCATTTTTTTTCAACGCTTCATATAAGTCGATTCTATAATCAACAAACAATTCTCCTTTTTCATTGATTACAAGAGGGAGACCTTTTCCTGAGTACGGACTTGTCACTTGTGGTACATCTTTATATCCTAGTTTTTTGAAGTCTAATTCATAAACACCATCTGTAATCACTTTTTTAAAAGGTGGATATTGATGTTCATCCCGATACATCCTTAGCTTCAATGCCACTTCTTGAATTTGTTCCGCCATTCTCACATCAATTAACTTTACTGTCGGATTTTTTTCAACATCTATTAATACATATTGATATACTCCACCACTTTCATACGCATTCCCTGGTGCCTCTTGTATGTACCTTGGAGCAATTTTTTGAAAATCAATTGGATACTTCTGATAAATCGGCGTACTCATATCACGCGTCTTAATTGGTAATAAACCATCCGTTTGCTCCTTATATGTATTAATGGCTTTTTGTACAACTTGCAACTGGTCTTCATAAGGAATAGCACTTTGTTTCATATTTTCTCTTGGATACATACACCCTGTTAAAATGCTCATGCAACAAAATATTAAAATAATATGGATTTTTTTCACTGACAATCACCTTTTCATGCTAGTATGGACTGTTCCTTTTGTAACATTTACCGACTACACATCCTTTATTGCTCAATAGGGCCACTAAATACAACAAGGAAAATAACAATTCCCGATACAATCATGAGGGTGTACGCTACTAAAGCTGTAATCCCTTTCAAAAATTTATTCTTCATTTTATGCCTACTTAATAAAATAAAACTTACTGCAAGAAACATAAATCCAATTGCCCCTAAAGCAAACCACATTTTCATAAGCCCTTCCGACATATATACACCCCTTTACTTTCAATCTATTTTTATACTATTTTAACAAATTAAAATCTTTAAACAAATAAAAATCATCATTTTTCCGTGAATTGATGATTTTTATTTAAAATAATAAAACCGAAGCACGAAATGATGCGCTTCGGTTGACCAAATATGCCCTTAACAGCTCTATTCCCATTCTTTCATAACTATCATATGCATTCTCTAAACTCTTTGTTTCTCATAATTTATTTTTTAAACATTTTACTTAACGAACCAAAATCCGCTGGCATATTATTGTTAATAATCGCTTTTACAATTTGATCCTCTTGCTCTTTCGGCACTTCACGTCCTGCCATTAGAGCAACTTGATGAATCAATTGGCGAAGCACTGTCTCATCACGTAAGTTCGCATTTTGAACAGACGACGCTAATTTAAAAATATCTTCTTTGTTCACTTTCGCTTCTTTTTCAATGTTATTAAAAATGTTGTTATCCATTCTTTTCACCCTCTCCTCAAGTTACTCTTCATCCTATGCAGAGATGAAAAATTGGTGAAAAGACCCATAAAAAATAAAAAACGGTAGAAGTACGAAATGTACTTCTACCGCTTTCTTTATAACAAATCAGGTATCGCTTCAACTTCATGTTTTCGAACACGTCCCATCAATGAGCCTACTGCATCTTTCACATTATTCCCATTGAACAGCACGTCATATAAAGCAGCTGTAATCGGCATTTCAACTTCCATTTTCTCTGCCAATTCATGAGCAGCTTTCGTTGTTCTTACACCTTCTACAACCATACCCATACTTTCTAGCACTTCTTCTAAAGAGTGCCCTTTTCCAAGCATATTTCCAGCGCGCCAATTTCGGCTATGCACACTTGTACAAGTTACAATTAAGTCTCCCATACCAGTTAGACCAGCAAACGTTAACGGATTTCCGCCCATTTTTCTTCCTAAACGAGCAATCTCTGTTAAACCACGTGTCATTAATGCCGCTTTCGCATTATCACCTAATCCAAGCCCGTCAGATATCCCCGCAGCTAGTGCAATAATATTTTTTAAAGCACCACCAAGTTCAACTCCAACGATATCTGGGTTTGTATATACACGGAAATAGCTATTCATAAACAAATCTTGTACTCCCTCAGCCGCTTCCATACGCTTTGCTGCAGACGTAACAGTTGTCGCTTGACGCAATCCAACTTCTTCAGCGTGACTCGGCCCAGATAGTACAACAACATCCTTAATCAAGCTCTCTGGAATTTCTTCCTCAATCACTTCCGAAATACGTTTTGACGTACCTGGTTCGATTCCTTTACTTGCATGAATCCAAGTAATTGGCTCTGTAACAATTTCTTTCATCTCTTGCAATACGTCTCGGTACGCTTTCGTCGGTACTACTAGCAGTACTGTATTTACATCTACTAATGCTTCTTCTAAAGAAGAGTAGGCTACGATTGTGCTTGGCAATGTAATCCCTGGAAGATATCTACTGTTCTCACGCTTCGTATTAATTTCATTCATGAGTTCAGGACGGTTTCCCCAAATACGTACATCATGCCCATTGTCAGCTAATACCATCGCTAACGCTGTTCCCCAGCTACCTGCTCCTATTACTGTGATTTTTGTCATAAAATCACATCCTCTCCATTAGTCTCTTGCTCTAGCGATAATGTGAATCGGCGTTCCTACAAAACCGAATGCTTCACGTAAACGATTCTTTAAGAAGCGCTCATATGAAAAGTGCATTAATTCTGTATCGTTTACAAATATAACAAATGTTGGTGGTTTTACCGCAACCTGTGTCGCATAGAAGATTTTCAGACGGCTACCATTATGTGTCGGCGTTGGATTCATCGCTACCGCATCCATAATTACATCATTTAATACATTCGTTTGTACACGAATGCTATGGCTTTCATTTACCTCATTAATAACCGGTAATAACGTTTGTGTACGCTTTTTCGTTTTCGCAGATAAGAATACAATCGGTGCATACTCTAAAAATTGGAAATGAGCACGGATGTTTTCTTCAAATGCTTTCATTGTTTTTTCATCTTTTTTCACTGCATCCCATTTGTTTACAACGATAATAACAGCTCGTCCTGAATCATGAGCATATCCAGCGATTTTTTTATCTTGCTCAATAATTCCTTCTTCTCCGTCTAAAACGACTAAAACAACGTCAGAACGTTCAATCGCTCTAAGTGCACGAAGTACACTATACTTTTCTGTACTTTCGTATACTTTCCCTTTTTTACGCATACCAGCTGTATCGATGATTACATAATCTTGATCATCTTTACTATATGGTGTATCAACAGCATCACGTGTCGTTCCCGCTATATTACTTACAATTACACGTTCTTGACCAAGAAGTGCATTTACAAGTGATGATTTCCCTACGTTTGGACGTCCAATTAAAGAGAAACGGATTGTTTCATCGTCATACGCTTCTTCTTCAATCTTTGGAAAATGATTTGCAGCTTCATCTAACAAATCACCAAGTCCTAAACCGTGTGTACCTGAAATCGGGAATGGCTCGCCAAATCCTAATGCATAAAAATCATAAATATCACTACGCATGTCTGGATTATCAACCTTATTTACCGCAAGTACAATTGGTTTTTTAGAACGGTATAAAATTTTAGCAACTTCTTCATCTGCTGCAGTTACACCATCGCGACCATTCGTCATAAAAATGATAACATCTGCTTCATCAATCGCTACTTCCGCCTGTTGACGAATTTGTGTCAAGAACGGCTCGTCTCCAATATCAATTCCACCTGTATCAATAATGTTAAACTCATGATTTAACCATTCTCCCGCACTATAAATACGGTCTCGCGTTATACCTGGTATATCTTCTACGATTGAAACTCTTTCTCCAACAATTCTATTGAAAATAGTAGATTTTCCTACGTTCGGGCGGCCTACTATTGCTATTACTGGTTTCGGCATATACTTTCATCCTTTCAACTTGCTTCTGTTTATTATGTAAAAAACCCTTCTTTGTGCAAGAAGGGATTTGCATTCCAGAATATTTCTCAACGTATCAAAACACCTCACATTATACCACACGTTACTAATGTTTCACAATAATATATACATTATCTTGTAAGCGATGTGCAATCCCATCTAAAATAGCCTCTAAATTATTTGCAACAAATTCCATTTCCTCTGTCGACTCGCAAATAAATAAAGGGGCACCACCTGCAAATTTCTCTGGAGTTGTTGTAATGACTGCGAGAATAACACTTTCTAACATCATCTCTTATCTCCCCTTCCTTTCGGAGCTTCTGATGACATATGAACAGCACTCTCTAATGTTGGTACATTTCCGATTACCCCTATCGCTTTTTCTGCATCTTGATCTTGCGGCAGAACAAAAATCCCAACTCTCCCATCCTCTAAATCACGCTTCGCTAACGGTACAAGTGCCGGCGTTCCAGAATCTCTATATATTCCTAAAGCAACCGAAACATCATGTAAAATAGCTTGCCGTTGTCCTAAGTTTGAGATTGTAACCATCGCATCTATCGATTTCGGTTTTAAAATAAATCCCATTCCATATTTCATAATTTCTTCTTGCCTTGCTGGCAATCCAATATTCATAATGTAAATATTATCAATATAAAGTCCCGCTCCTTCAAAACGAAGTGGAACGTGCTCTATTTCTACAAGGTCATGAAGTCTTTTACCTGACATTAATTTTTTCGCAATGAAAAAACTTACTATACCAGTAATTACCCCGGCAATCCATGAATCGAATCCTATATACGCAAACGTTGTTACAAACGACGTTAACATCGCCAAGTAGTTACGACTTTCAAATACTAATGCAATTCCTTCAATGTATGTATTACCACGTGGTACGAGCTCATATCCATCTAATTGTTGAAGCGTATTTCTTTCCATATTGCGCACATCACGAAATTGCGTCGCTGCTAACGTAAGAAATGTAATTGCAGAGAAATCTTTTTTCAAAACAGACGGAATCGCAATTGCTCCTAAGGCAGCCGCAATTAATCCCATCGCGATATGAATAATTTTCCCGTGAAGCCTCGTCGGATATTGCCTCGTATCGGTACGAAGCATTAACAACCTAGTTATTGTACCTGCAATTACGCCACATAAAATAGCTGGTGTATATTCAGTCATGTATTACCCTCGCCTTTCTTTTACGTGTTTTCCTCTTAAATTGTTCCATATATACCGATGCCTTTGTAATCCAAAGTAAAATCGCCATAAATAAAGTGGAAACAGCAGCAACATCTAAAAAAGCTAAACTGCCGTATTCATAAGGAAAATGTAATTTACGAAAAATCAGCGTCACCAATAATTCTCCTTGTAACATCCCTATATATAAGGAGCATAATCGTAATATGCGATCCCCGTGCAATAAAACCGATGCATACACAAGTGCACCACTTAACAGCAACAACCTATCAACCACAATCCAAATTGGATCATATACTTCTAACAAATGAAAGCTTGTATATAACATTGCAATAATAAGTGCCGAAAGTAAGGTATATAATTTTTTCCAAATAGAATATAACGCGATACCTACAAAAGAAATAATACAAAGCAAAAGGGCATTTACCGATATTGTGAAAGAAACAATCGTCACATTTAACGGAGAACAAATAATAAAAATTAATATACAAGCACTTATCTTCCAACGAATAGATTCCTTTTTCATAAAAAAGGTCACGACAATCCACCCTATCCAAGCAACAAAATAAAAAGTACTCCCATCCATCATTTCACCTCCTATGATTTCCATTATGGGAACTTTTTATGAAAGTTAATCCTCCTTTTCTTTGTGCATAGTTTTTCTCATAACAGCAAAACTTTTAATAAGGAGGTGTAACTCACAATGGGTAAAGATCGCCAAGAACGAAAGCTAAGAGAATCACGCCGCGTTGAATCTGATCGCGACCAATCACTTCAATATCCCGGTGCAACAAGTCTTGATACACCGGAGCAAGCTCGAAAGCAGAATCAGCATTAAATAAAGTGAAACTTCAGTGAGTAGAATCCATCCCACTCATTATTAGCCCACACCAATCGGGCTTTTACGGGCAATACAAAAAGACGGTTTCGATAATGTACGAAACCGTCTTTTTACACAATTATTTTATTTCTACTCGTAATATAATTCTTTTGTTTTCGCACTATAAACCCTATCACTTGATGAGGCATCAATCGTAACTATGCCTGTTGGTTTTTTAGAATATGTAATAACATAAGACGTATGAAGAGAAGGATTTTTACTCTTTACCTCAACACGTACATAATCCGTCTCTCCTATTTCATTTAACTTTCGCTCACCCTCTTTTTTCACGCCTACAATATCTTCTTTTTCCTCTTTAACTTCCCTACTCACAATGGTATTTCCTTGATCAGAAAGTAATACTACTTCAGAATTACTTAAATTCACTTTATTTGGTATATTAAAATAGTAATTCACATACGAATCTTCCGATGGATTTTTGTCTTCTCCTAATTCCCTTGGCAAAATTAGTGCTTCTATTCCACTTCCTGCATTCACCATTGGATTCCTATACAATTTTTTCCCGACTGCGATTGCAATACTCGCCGTTTTAATTGTTGATTGTACTGTTGTTGAACTAGAACCCCCTTCTCTTACATTTGAAGTTAATGAAATTTCAATCTTTTTATTATATCCAGAAATCGCTGTATCTTCTCTTATATTTCGTGCATGGATATTAATATCTTCACTATTATATGTAATGCGTCCTATCGTATTTTTACTATTTTAAGATACATTTTCTCCTTTTTTATTAACATCCTCATCCTCTAAATTATCGTGAATTTTATCTTGTCTATTTTGATTCTTAAATAACAATCTCTTATCTTGTTTTATCGCTAACCAGCTATATAGAGAGGCATACTTTCTTACTTTTGCCATGTTTCTCTCCACAAACATGGCAAAAGTAAGAACCCTCCAATAATTCAGCAGCACATTTTCTTCATTTCTTCATTTTTATAACCACTTTTTCAATCATAGCTTTTTTGTATAATATCCCTATATATATTTATTATAATATAATCTCTCTCTTTTTTTCCATTTATAGAATTATATATAATGATAACTTCCCACCCGGACCGTTGATTTTTTACAGACTGTGTCTTAACCTCTTTTTCCGTTCTGTGTCAACATGAAAAAATAGCCCTTCACCTGACTCAAAAGGGTCAGGTGAAGGGCTATTTTCTTAGTTTCTATCATTTATTATTGTTTTCATTTAATAAAATTTAAAAGATATCAGAGTGTTGGAAACCCTAAAGGGTTTCTCGACACTCTGAAAAAAATCAACCGGACGGTTGATTTTTTATCGCCTACTATAATGTGCAGTATCAATCCCTCGCTGCGCTAACCAATGATACGTTTCGCCTTTTACAACAAGAGGTACAGATTGTAACTCTTCTATCGTCTTCACGCCAAGAGCTGTCATAATAAATTTTAAATCTGTATGTAAAAGATCGATTTCATCCACTAATTTCTCAACACCATCTTGCATTAAAATACGTAAAAAGTATCCAGCAAACGCAGTTGTATTCGCCCCTAATGCGATTGCCTTCGCCACGTCAATTGCTGTTTGTATACCCCCAGATGCAATAAAAGAGAGGTTATTATTTGTAGAGGTTGCTTCAATAATCGAGGTAGCTGTTTGTATGCCCCAGTTATTAAAATAAGAAAGCATTCGCTGTCTTCTTTCATTTTCAACAGCAGCAAAATTCGTACCACCTTGGCCGCCAATATCAATTGCTGTTATACCTATACTCGCTAACTGTTGTACTGTTTCCTTACTCATTCCAAATCCCACTTCTTTTACAATGACAGGAACTTTACTGTTTAAAACAATTTGTTCAATTCGCCGAAGTACACCAGTAAAATCACGGTCTCCTTCTGGCATCGTTAACTCTTGTATGACATTTAAATGAATTTGCAGTGCATTCGCTTCAATCATATCAACGGCACGCTCTGCCTGTTCGACAGTTGCCTCACTCCCCAAATTAGCAAAGAAAATACCATTTGGGTTTACCTTTCTGACGATCTTATAAGAAGCCGCCTCGCCTTCATTTTTTAAAGCTGCCATTTGCGATCCTACAGCCATAGCAAGGTTATGATGTTTCGCTACATATGCTAATTGCTCATTAATATGTAATGTTTGCTCTCCTCCACCACCAGTCATCGCATTGATAAAAATCGGCGAACTTAGTGAAAGTTCGCCGATTTTTGTTTCACATGTTACAGTATCATAACTTGAATTTGGCAAGCTTTGATGCACAAAATCAATATCATGAAAGCCATGCGTACGAGACTGACCAGTAGAAAGAGCATATTCAATATGATCTAATTTACGTTTTGCCCTTACCACTTGTACCCCTCTTTATTTCTTTAATTTTTTCAGTTGTTCACCAATAATATCACTTAACTGGAAAGTAGCAGAATCAGCATTTGGCTCATATTGGCTATAATCTTCTGTTACATTATTTTCTTCAAGCGTTTCTTTTATGCTTAAAGAAATACGTTTTTCTGCTACATGGACTTCAAGTACTTTCACTTTTACTTCTTGTCCCATTTCCAATACTTCATTTGGATTTTTCACGTGACGATTTGCAATTTGAGATACATGCACAAGCCCTTCAACACCAGGTAAAATTTCAACAAATGCACCGAATGTAACAAGGCGTTTTACTACGCCCTCACGAATATCTCCAGCCTTTATTTCGCCAGCAACATTTTCCCAAGGTCCCGGCTGAGCTGCTTTAATTGATAAAGAAATACGTTGCGTATCAGCATCAACAGATAACACTTTTACCTTTACCTTTTGACCTTGCTCTAATACCTCAGAAGGTTGCTCTACACGTTCGTGTGAAATCTGTGAAATGTGAACTAAACCGTCCACACCACCAACGTTAACGAAAGCACCAAAATCCGTTAATCGTTGTACTGTTCCTTCAACAATATCCCCTTCTTTTAACGAAGAGATTGCTTCTTTTTTCTTAGAATCTAGTTCTAGTTCTACTACCGCTTTATGTGAAAGAATAACACGATTTTTTTCACGGTCTAATTCAACAATTTTCACCGCTAATGTTTTTCCTTTATAGTCAGCAAAATCTTCTACATAATGTACCTCTACAAGTGAAGCTGGGATAAAACCACGAACACCAAGGTCCACAACTAACCCACCATTCACGATATCTTTTACAGTAACATCAAATACATGACCAGAATTAAATTTCTCTTGTAATTCTACCCACGCTTTTTCTGCGTCAACAGCTCTCTTAGATAAAACAAGATCATCTTCTTCTAATTTAATAATTTTCAATTCAAGTGTTTGATCTAATTCTACAACATCGCTTGCTTTTTCAATATGAACGTTAGCTAACTCACTAATCGGAATTACGCCATCTGTTTTGTATCCAACATTTACAAGCACTTGTTTCTCTTCAACTTTCGTTACAGAACCTGTAACAACGTCACCAACTTGTAATTCTTTTGAATTCATAACTTCTTCATTCATTTTCTCTACCATGGAAATACCTCCCTACAGAATTGACAAAGCATTTTTATGTATATACGAAATGAAAAAAATGTTTTCATTTGCATGTTTAAGAATTTATCATCACATATTCTGGTTCAATACAGTTCACAAGAAACTATATTAAACCTATATAAATAGTATACAGCAAAATCATCTTGAAGAAAGTATGATTTGAAATATAATAGCGAATATATTCTGACAGTTTTTCCCCTCTGTAACTAACTTCTTACAAATTAGCCCATTTGTCAAGAAAAGAGACTTATAATTCACTTATCCTTTACATTTCAAAAAAAAAAAAAAGAAAGAGGATAGTCCTCTTTCTTTATTTCGCAAATACTCCTGAAACAATACCCATAATTTTTTGGACAACTTCTTCAATTGATAAAGAAGTTGTATCTAATTCCAATGCATCATCAGCTTTTTTCAAAGGAGAAACTTCGCGTTCTGAATCTAATTTATCACGCCTAGCAATGTCTTCTTTTAACTGCTCTAAATTAGAATCGAAACCTTTATTCATATTTTCTAAATATCTTCTTTCCGCTCTTTCTTCTACAGAAGCAAGCATAAAGATTTTCACTTCAGCATCTGGTAGTACATGTGTACCAATATCACGGCCATCCATTACTACGCCGCCTTTTTCAGCTAATTCTTGTTGACGACGTACCATTTCTTCACGAACAAGGCGATGCTTTGCTACAATAGATACGCGATTCGTCACATCTGGCGTACGAATCACTTCGGAAACATCTTGTCCATTTAAAAATACAAGTTGTGTATTTTCCCCTTGCTGAAATTCAATATTTACATTTTTTACAACTTCCATTAACTTTTCTTCATTTTCAATATCCACTTTTTGTTCAAGGGCTGCATATGTAATAGCACGGTACATTGCGCCTGTATCAATGTAAACATATGAAAGTTTTTTCGCAACAACTTTTGCAACTGTACTTTTCCCAGCAGCCGCTGGACCATCTATAGCAATCGAAATTCGTTTATCCATTGTAACACCTCATTTTTCACTTATAAAAACAAAACGAAAAGCAGGTATTCTCCCCCTGCTTCTTCTCATTTGCCTCACGTCATTAAATCCTCAATTATTGTAGCATAATCCATCATAGAAGAAAATGAAAACTACTTATTCACCTGTAAGATTTCCGCCTTATTTTGCGTGACGACACCTTCGTAATAAACAATTTTCGATAAATATTTCACTGAAGATTTATGTATAAAAAGCAGTTGGACGAAAGAAAGACAAATAAATTGAATCAGTAATATACGAATTATAATTTTCTCCACTTTTTTCAAAAAACTCACTCCTTCCCTCTCTACACTTACACATCTCCTCTCATAAATTTCCATAAACAAAACCTAACCTAATAACCACTTACCGCAGCACACTTAAAGTAATTTATTTTATTGTCATTTTCTAACCATACTTTTATACATTTTCATTGTCGAATTTACTCAAAACATGTTATGTTCTAAATGTATTTTTCAACTTGAAAGGGGTATAAGCATTGAAAAGAATCCTAGTTTTACACACAGGTGGAACAATTGCAATGGAGGAAGATAAAGAAACTGGGGTCGTACAACCAGGTGAAAAGAATCCTCTTTTAAAATTTATTCCTGATTTAGAAGGGGATGTTGATTTAATTGTCGAAGATGTGTTTCATCTTCCATCTCCTCACATGACTCCTAGCGAAATGCTACAATTACAAGTCATCATTGACGAAAGAGTAAAACAAGACGATATTCACGGCGTAGTCATTACGCATGGTACCGATACATTAGAAGAGACAGCTTATTTTCTTGATTTAACAGTTCAAGCAACGATCCCGATCGTTGTGACAGGAGCAATGCGTTCTAGTAATGAATTAGGTGCTGATGGTCTATATAATTTCTTATCAGCTGTAAAAGTTGCTAGTAGTAATGAAGCTGCTGAAAAAGGCGTTCTAGTCGTATTAAACGACGAAATACATTGTGCTACAAATGTAACAAAAACGCACACAAGTAATGTCGCGACATTCCAAAGTCCACAGTACGGACCAATTGGCATGGTAACAAAACGTGGTGTTGTTTTCCATCATGCTTTAGTGCATCACGAAACATGCACAGTACGACAGATCTCTAAAAACGTTGTCGTTCTAAAAGCATACGCAGGTATGGATGATACATTACTATCAGCAATCGAAACACTACCAGTAGACGGAATTGTTATCGAAGCACTTGGACAAGGTAATTTACCTCCAAGAACACTTCCAAGTCTAGAACGATTAATAGGCAAAGGAATTCCTGTCGTATTAGTGTCTCGCTGTTTCAACGGTATCGTTCAAGATGTATATTCGTATGAAGGTGGCGGCAAGCAATTAAAAGATATGGGCGTTATATTCACATACGGTTTAAATGCTCAAAAGGCGCGTATTAAATTATTAGTCGCATTAGAGAATACAAATTCTCATGAAACAATCCAAAATATGTATATGCACGATTAAAAAAGAAGCTGTCGAATTTCGACAGCTTCTTTTTATTCTTCTCTTGATGCAATGGTTTGCGCAATCGCATCTCCATGGAATCTACCGTTCTCGATAAATATTTCATTTGCGTTATTCCCAGCAGCAATTACACCTGCAATGAAAATATTTTCAGCGTTTGTTTCCATTCTATCCTCTGTATAAATCGGACGCCCTGTTTCTTCATCAATCCGAACACCCATCTTCGTTAAGAAGCTATGATCAGGATGGTAACCAGTCATCGCAAATACAAAATCATTTTTGATTGTAAATGATTCACCATCAACCGTATATGTTAATGTATGTTCAGTAATTTCTTTCACATGAGCCCCGAAATGCATTTGAACTGTCCCATTTCGTACTAACGCCTCAAATTCCGGCAAAATCCACGGCTTAATACTTGGCGAGTATTCCCCGCCACGGTATAGAACTGTTACACGTGCACCCGATTTAACAAGCTCTAACGCCGCATCTATACTTGAATTTTTACCACCTATTACAACGACATCTCGATCAAAATAAGGATGTCCTTCTTTGAAATAATGAGCTACTTTCTCAAGTTTCTCACCAGGTACATTCATATAATTCGGATTATCATAATATCCAGTTGCGACAACAATGTATTTCGCCACATATATTTCTTTGTTTCCGTCACGCTTCGTCGTTTCAACTTTAAAAACATCACCATCTTTTTGAACTTGTTCCACTCGTTCAAATGCGTTTACACGTATAGATTTACGCTTTACTACTTCACGATAATACGCGAGCGCTTGATTACGAAATGGCTTACGATTTTCTGTAATAAAAGCAACTTCACCAATTTCTAATTTTTCACTAGAGGAGAAAAATGTTTGATGAGTTGGATAATTATAAATCGCATTTACAATGTTCCCTTTTTCGATCACTAACGGATTTACCCCCACTTTTTGCAACGAAATCGCCGCTGCTAATCCGCATGGACCGCCTCCGATAATAATAACTGTTTCTTTTTGCATACTCGGTTCACTCCTAGTCTTCTACCTCTGCTTTATTTATATAAACAAGAAAAAACCTACTTACAGCAGTAGGCACCTATCTTTATTGTATTCATTTTTCATATATTTGTCATCTAAACGAAACATACATCCGATAGACATCTGCTAAAAACTGCTGAAATTTAATTCCTTGTTGCCCTAATACATTTTCAGGATCGATTTTCCGAGTAGGATCCAACGTTTTGTGTGACACAATAGCCTTTTTAGGATTTAAACCGAAATTTTGACATAAATAAGCGTGATACCACGCAAAACGAGTATACGCCTCCCAAAAGTTTACGTCGCCACCATAGCAAAGTTCAACCCCAATTGCAGCCTTATTCGCATCATAACCGAATAAATCATTATCCGTTGGCACATTGTATCGAACATGGTACGCAACTTCATTTATAGGGACAATTTCTAATATTGTTTTATCATCAATAAATGTATGCGCTGAAGCTTTCGGTTGTATTTCATTAAAGTAATCCCGATTTCCTATCGCATTGCTACCAGGGTTCCCCGTATCATGACTTACAATAAATCTTACTTTTGAAAGAGGAATTCCTGGTCGTGAATTTCCATACCCAATATAATTACGCTCAATAGGGAACATCGCCATTACTACCAACTCCCGCTCTAAAAAATTACCTTACTTCCTTATATATGTATTCGGTGGCAATGTCCTTATGGCATTATTTCTTATGCGAAGAGAAAATCGAAAATATTTGATGTGAATACCATAAATAATACAATACTTACAGCCACTCCGTAAAAACCGTAAAACCAAACACAATCTTCTTTCGTATCTAAACCGAAAAACTTATTTACTGATTGTAATAATGATCCACGCTTACTATGATTATTTCGTAAAACTTCCACTCGTTCCACAACATCTGCTGGCATCATAAATCTTTGGTCTACTGTCATTTTCATCATTTATCTCTCCTTAAAATCGTTTCCGTTTTGCTTATCTAAGGAAAGTATAGCACGTTTGTTCGTATAGAACAAGCGTTCTTTTTGTTTTTATTTTATTTTTCACCAAGCTACGTAATAATTCCAATTACTACTGCGATAATCAGCCCTCCAACAACCAGATGCAACAAACCCTCTCCAAACATTCTAAAAACACTTGTTTTCTGAGTATTTCCAATCCTTGCTATTTTACTTTCTAGTTGGTTTACCCTTTCTTCTAATCAATCTACTCGATTCATCATTTCATTATTCATATCCAACACCTCTAACTAGTAACTTCAACAAAAAACGCGATTCCCTCAAAAGGAAATCACGTTTTCTCAAAACATTATATATTATACCCAACCTCTGAAGCGACTAGCCTCAGCCATTTTACGAACACCAATCATGTATGCAGCTAAGCGCATGTTCACTTTACGAACTTGTGATGTTTCATAGATTGAATCGAATGATTTTACCATTACTTTTTCTAAACGTTGTTCTACTTCTTCCTCAGTCCAGTAGTAACCTTGGTTATTTTGTACCCACTCAAAGTAAGATACCGTAACGCCACCAGCACTTGCTAATACGTCTGGAACAAGTAAGATACCACGATCTGTTAAGATTTTTGTTGCTTCTAATGTAGTTGGACCATTTGCAGCTTCAACTACAATTTTCGCTTTAATCTTATCAGCATTTTCTTCTGTAATTTGGTTCTCAATTGCAGCTGGAACTAAAATATCGCAATCAAGTTCTAACAATTCTGTGTTTGAAATTGTATTATTAAATAGTTTTGTTACAGTACCGAAGCTATCGCGACGATCTAGTAAGTAGTCAATATCTAATCCATTCGGATCATGTAGTGCACCGTACGCATCTGAAATTGCAATTACTTTCGCGCCTGCATCATGCATAAATTTAGCTAAGAAGCTACCCGCATTCCCAAATCCTTGAACAACAACGCGTGCACCTTTAATATCAATGTCACGTTTTTTCGCAGCTTCACGAATACAAATTGTTACACCTTTTGCAGTCGCTGTTTCACGTCCGTGTGATCCACCTAATACAAGTGGTTTACCTGTAATAAATCCTGGTGAATTAAATTCATCGATACGGCTATACTCATCCATCATCCATGCCATAATTTGTGAGTTTGTAAATACATCTGGAGCTGGAATATCTTTTGTCGGACCAACAATTTGGCTAATTGCTCGTACATAACCGCGGCTTAATCTTTCTAATTCACGGAAAGACATCTCACGTGGGTCACAAATGATTCCACCTTTACCTCCACCATATGGTAAATCAACAATACCACATTTTAAACTCATCCAAATAGAAAGTGCTTTCACTTCATTTTCTGTTACGTTTGGATGGAAGCGAATTCCACCTTTCGTTGGACCAACAGCATCATTATGTTGCGCACGATATCCTGTAAATATTTTAACAGTCCCGTCATCCATACGAACTGGAATTTTCACTGTCATCATACGAATTGGTTCTTTCAATAATTCATATACTTCGTTTGGATAACCCAATTTTTCTAATGCTTCATTAATTACAATTTGTGTTGAATTTAACAATTCAAAATGTTGTTCCCCTTGTTGTTGTGTTTTCGTTTGAGTTCCCTTTTCGGCTACCATAGTAAGTAAACCCCCTGTAATTTCACTTGTTTAGTAAACCTTCATTGCCTAGTATACACCGTTAAATTTGGAATGCAATAGAAAACGCTAACAAATATATACAAACTATTTTGTGTTGCAAGCGTTTTCACTATTATTATAGTCCTTTTATTGCTTTTAGAAAAGTAAAATACTTAAATATTTAAATATTTTTTATTTTCATCAAAATACGTTCGATAAAACAATTATTTCATCAAAAAATACTGATCATATTTTTAAATATAGATCGGCTAGTCTTGTTTCCTACACTTAGCTTTATAGATTTTAGATTTTCCAATCTTCAGCTGAATAAAAATAAAACCTCAAGCTACGTTACATTAGCTGAGGTTTTGTTTTTTTACAAAGTAATTGTATATTTGTTCAATTGCTTGAGAATCCATTAATTCTTTACCATATTCCATTATGCGGTAAATTGTTGCTGTTGACGGATTACCGTATTCCGCTAAAATAGCTATAAAATCCGCCTTCAATAATTGAAATTGCTCTTCTTCTTCTATCCAAAGATAGAAACGATCATCCCACGTATACAACTTCCCATCAGTTACACCAAGGTTATATAAGCGATTTGACAAATTGATTACATCATCTAATGTAGCAAACTCGTAAAGTATATGTTCACTTTCATCAAGAGTCACTTGCATTTCAATAAACTCGTCACGGAACTCATCTTCTGTATCTACTTCGTGATTTTCTTTTGTTACAATTACAACCATACCTTGAGCTTGTAGAGAAAATACTTCAACAGCAATCGGTCCATCCGCTTCAAACCCTAATTCTTTATTCGCTTCTTGCATCATATCACGGAATAGTTGCTGTACTTTCGGTGCATTTCTCCACAAATCTTCTTTCGTTAATCCTCGTTCAGATAAATCATCAAATGTTAGGAAAATTTTAATCTTATTATAATTTAAACGTTCCAGTCTCATCTCATACCCTCCCTACGTAACCATTGCATCTAATTTTTATTATATGAAATAGAAAATAGATGGTTCTTTTCGAACGACTATTCTGACATTTTTAACCATCCATCCCATTCTTCTTTCGTGTTACCAATTAGGGTATTTTGAAGATTTAATTGATCTCCAATGCCTTTTCTTCCTATAAAACCACCCGAGAGGTTTTCATTTTTTTCTTGCAATAAGTCAATAAATTCTACTGCCTCTTCAAGTTCTCGTTCATCATCAAAAGATATAAACAAATATTTAGGTTGTAATTGTTCAATAGCTAGTAAAATACCTTCTTCATCTAAACTTGTCCCCATATACATTGCTTGATATCCTTTTAGTCGTAAATACGTCGCGAAAATAAATCCTTTTAATATATTATTTTCTAAAACGAAAACTTTGTTAACGGAAGAATACACTGACGCATTATGATATATCATTCCTAGACGTGTTTGTAAGAATGATACAACATATTTGAATTGTGACATTGTAATCTCATTATTATTTTTTAAAGATAACAACTTGTTTGCCACTTGAAGGATGATGCTTGTAACAACCTTTTCTGTTGAATATATACTAAAAACCTCGTTTAATAATGCAGAAGTTGTAATTTCATCAAATTTTAACAAAGCTTGTAGTATATCGTCCACTAAAACAACTTCTGTATCTGTAATTTTTTCTTTTTGAATGTTGTTCTGCAACCGATTCCCTTCTAATAACTGAACTGCTTGTCCAATCATCATTCCCTCAGAAACTTTATTCATTAACCATTTCAAAATATGAATATGCTCTTCTGTATATAAACGATGCCCCGCACGATTTCTCTTTGGGGCAATAATATGATAGCGTCTTTCCCATGCGCGAAGTGTACTCGGTTGAATTCCGAGTATATTCGAAACAGCTTTTATATTATATGTCCCATTTAAAGTCGGCATTATTTTCCTCCGCATAACGTAATGATATGTGTTTGGGAAGGTGCCCGAAAACGAAGAGGGAGTAATGTTGTTCCATACCCATTACTAACAAAGAGAGTCGTATTAGAATGCTTATATACACCACCCTTTAAATGCTTTTCAGATGGAAACAACCGAATCTGACCTCCATGTGTATGTCCACTTAATACGAGCGAAATTTGTTCTTTACCAGACATTTTCTTTATTATATCTGGGTTGTGACTAATTAAAATGCGAAAACCTTCTTCTTTACAATCAGACAACGCTAAATCTAAACGATCTCGTTCTAATCCAACATCATCGATACCGAGTAAGCAAATTTTCTCTCCTAATTCAGACTCAAATACAACTCTTGTATTATCTAATACCTTCACATTATTTTCTATTAATAAAGCATCTAATTCGTGATATTCAATTTCATAATCATTATTTCCCCATACAAAATATACAGGGGCTATTTCTCTTAACTTTTGAATATTTAAAGAGATTTGCGATAAAGGTACTCCTTTTTCAGCTAAATCGCCGCCAATAATTACGATATCTGCTTTTCCTTTCACTCGTTCAATTAGCGAGCTAGAAACGATCCTTCTATGAATATCCGAAATAAAAAAAACTTTAACTTTTTGAAAACTTTCCGGAAATTCTTCGAATACTAAAGTATGTTCCAACACTGTATTACGCATCGCTTCTTTATACATTCCAAGAAGACATACAAAACCAATGCATATGAGAGTACATAATAATATAATCCATGACATATATTTTTTACTCTCCCTCCTCGTAAAGTATAGTCCTTAATTTTATGTGAAGCTATATCACTCATTTAGCTAGCTCTCATACTTCGTGGACTTATCTTTTATAGGAATTTTCAATTCTTGTCCTACTTTCACTTCATCTTCTTGTAAATCATTATACTTTTTTATTA
>NZ_JBALMG010000012.1:36249-66182 GCF_036963225.1 Bacillus sp. JJ783
TTTTTATTATTTCTATCCCATTTTCATCTGAGAAATATTGCTTCGCTATACTTTCTAAAGTTTCTCCATCTTTCACAACATGAGTTGCTACTTTCTCAGACTGCTTCTTTGATTCAGTCTGAGCTGAATCAAAGAAAATCACTTCAAACGCACTTTTCTCAGCATTATTACTATCACTTTTTACCTGTATATATTTATCCGTATACCATAAGATACTAATAGGTAACAATATGAACAAAAATGTTAACACTCGAACGAAAATGTGATTCATTTTAAACTTTGGTTTTTTCTCTTTATTTCTATGAATTTCACTACGCGGCGGTAAACCTTCATCTTCTTCCACTTGCTCAACTTCTAACTCCTCTTCAAAATCAGGAATTCGTTTTCTCATGTTGTTCACCACCACCTTCCATTTATTTTCTTAATTGGAGCCCCATTATAAAATCAACAAGAAAGTGTGCAAAGATTGTTATAAACAAATTTCCTGTCCACTCGAATACATAACCAAAAACAAAACTAATAAAGCAGACGAAACAAAACAAAAAAGGCTTCGTTATATACCGAATATGTAACACAGCAAAAATTAAACTCGCTATTACAATTCCGAACTGAGTCTGCACTACACCTCTAAATAAAAATTCTTCCGCAAAGCCAATAATAAACGTGATAAAGAGTAAATGCATGACAGAAATTCCTTGAAACATTCTATCGTTAATGCCACCATCATCAAACCAAGATTCTGGAAACACTCGCATTGCAACATAATCTAATAACACAATACAGATCGCTAACAAGCTACCTATTACAAGTATAGAAACCGGTTCCCATTTCCACAAACTATAAACTTCTCTTTTATCTTGAAATAATATATATGCTAGTAAACAACCGATACCAAGAATGATTAGTTGTGTTATGTAGAGATTCAGTCTTATTTCTCTCGGACTCATATCTTCAACATTATGCCTTTGAATGTTCATCATTCCTCCATCTTCCCTAGGCCGAAAAGCTTTTGTAACTCTGTTTCCCAATTATAGTCGAAAACTAACTGTTGCGCTCGTCTTTTTTTATAATCCGTTTTTGTAATACCACAGTAATCACAACAGTTTTCTATCTCTTTTTCTTTTCTATAACCGAATTGTTGTAATAAATATTCACGTCTACATCCTTGAACTTGTATCCATGACTTCATATTTTCTAGCTCACTATATTTATTACGCAGTCTCACTTCCACTTCCGCTATTAATCTGTGCATTATTTCATCTGACAAGCTCTCTAGCATGAGATTGCGCTGTTGTATGATTCCAAGATGTTCGAGATGATAACGTGTAAAACGCCAATACTGTTCATTAAATCTTGCTGCATTATAACAAATTTCTTCTACATCTTCTAATGGTAATACTTTCGTTTGAAACATTCTTTCTTGTAGTAACGAAAATAAAAATTGTATTTGCGATTTACTTGGTAATTCATCTTCAATGATTGAAATTGGCAAATCGTGATCCAATGGACTACATAATAAAATGGCTATACTCAATTCTCCATCTCTTCCCCCTCTTCCAATTTCTTGTAAATAGGAAGCTACATTTGTCGGATATTGAAAATGAATAATATATCTTGTATTCGCCTTATTTACCCCCATCCCAAAAGCACTTGTACATATTACAATTTGCAACTGGTCATTCATAAACTGTTGTTGAATTAACATACGCTCTTCATGTTCCATACCACCATGATAAAAAGCTACACCTGTAATTCCTTTTCCTCTTAAATACTCGGTTAAACGCTCGGTCCAGGCCCTACTTGAACAATAAACAATACCAGGCCCTTGCAAATACATTACATGCTCAAAAAGCGCCTCTTTTTTTTCTTCTATTGTTTCCACAAATTGCACTTCCATCGCAATATTTGGACGATCAATTGAGTACACATGCTCAGCGATATTTTTTAGATTTAAACTTTCCGCTATATCTCGCAGTACATCCTTTGTCGCAGTTGCTGTTAATGCTAGTACTGTCGGAGATCCGATACTCTCAATTACTTTATCTAATTTTTTATAATCTGGCCGAAAATCATAGCCCCATTGTGAAATACAATGCGCTTCATCTACGACAAATAATGAAATATGAATTTTTTTCAATTCTCTTATTAGAAGTTCCGACTGCAACATCTCTGGCGATACGAAAACAAATTTATAAAAAGATAGCTTTTTCATTGCTTCTCTTTTTTCACTTAACGTCCGAAAACTATTCAATGCAATAACTCGATTTTTCACGACATACTTTAATTGCGTAACTTGGTCTTCCATTAAAGATAATAATGGTGATACAACAAGCACCGTACCCTCTTGCAGAAGCCCCGGAAGTTGATAACACATTGACTTCCCCCTTCCAGTCGGAAGCATTGCTACAACATCTTTCCCTTCCAATAAGTCCGTAATAACTCCTTTTTGCCCCGGACGAAATTCAGAATATCCAAACCACTTATATAAATATTCCTCAAGCTTCATTTATACCCTCCATCCGCGCCAATACAAGACGGACTTCAAAATAAGAGATTTCCTCTCCAACCGCTTGCTTCAACACACGCAATTTACGTGTTTGTAATGCTTCAATTACTTTTGTTACTTTTTCTATTTTTTCTTTTTCCATAAACATCTCAATAGAAAATTCTTTTTCTCGTAAAGCAATTTCTACAAAATGGTCTTCTATCGTGGCAACCTTCAAATTCCGAATTGTTGCTATTTCTTCTAAAGAGCGTCCTTGTTTCCAAAGATTATATGTTTTTTTCGTTGATAAGCTAAATAAATCAGCTTTCTCATTTGGATAAGATATAATTTCAGCTAATAATGGAAACTCATTTTCTTTATTGCGAACTTCTTGAATAAGAAAATGAATTGTACCCCAAAATAAAAAATAAACTCGAAATATATCTTGTTTCGTAATTTCCGCTAATTGTTGTAAAGTACACCCAATACGTTCATACCCAGTTAACCGATATGTTACGATTGTCGCCCCTACTGGATTATTTTTTTGTAAAAGAGTATGCATTTCCATCCATAATCTTTTAGCCAATTCACTTCTCATATATGGTATTCCAGTGAGGAAGCGTTTCACCCACATCATTATTTCTGTATCCTGTTGAATTGGAATGAATTTTGTATTCGCCTGTTGTAAATTCGAAATGGTTTGAACGATTAATGATAATCTCCTCCAAAA
This sequence comes from Bacillus sp. JJ783, assembly GCF_036963225.1. Lineage (NCBI taxonomy): Bacteria > Bacillati > Bacillota > Bacilli > Caryophanales > Bacillaceae > Bacillus > Bacillus sp. JJ783. Next base: position 39,465 of record NZ_JBALMG010000012.1, read on the forward strand.
CGTTTCACCTATTTCACCATAGTGTAAACCATTTAAATACGTCGGAAAGGCAAAGTCACTTTCCCATTTGTTTAACTGCATGTTACCAGCAGTCGTTAACACATATGTATTATCATGTATACCTTGAACTAAATCCGTTCGTAACAACCTTGCAACTTCTTGATCATAATCAGCTCTATTTAATGACTTATAAATCCCAAACAAAAAAGAAATTTGAAACATATTCCCATCTTGTAATGTTTGCGACGATCTCTTTCCTTTTAATAAATAATAAATCGAAGAAACGGTTCTTTCACCATTCAATTGTTTTAAACAATATAATAAAGTATATTGTAGCTGCATTACCGCTTCCACCTCTCTGTCTAACTTCATTCCTTTTTCAATACGATTGCACATTAACTGCTATTCATTTAACTTATCATATTCACACTACATGCTTGTATATATTCTATTGTATCAAACGAAATAACATTTAAGTATTTTGAAAATCTTATGAAATAATTCAAAAATAAGTTGACACTCTAATTGATAAGCATTATCATTATAATTTTATGTTGAAAAGTTTTAAAAACCGTTTTACAATAAGGTTATAATTTTTTGGCGAACTTTTCACATACATATTATCAGGAGGGAAAAAAGATGGCAAAATATACAATCGTTGACAAAGATACTTGTATCGCATGCGGTGCTTGTGGTGCTGCTGCACCAGACATTTATGACTATGATGATGAAGGTATTGCATTTGTAACATTAGACGATAACCAAGGTATCGTTGAAATTCCAGATGTATTAATTGAAGATATGATGGATGCATTCGAAGGTTGTCCAACTGACTCAATTAAAGTTGCTGACGAATCATTTGATGGCGACTCTTTAAAATTCGAATAGTCTTTTATTAACTTCACCCCCCTCATAAGTATGAGGGGGGTGTTTTTCTCTCTTTTTCATTCTCAACAAAAAAACCATTGGCAGCGTAACTGCTAATGGTTTAATATTTTTAAGCATTTTTCATTTTTGTAAATACCCATACTTTCAAGCGTGAAAATAATGCTACAAATACAATTGTTACAACAATTCCTTTAATTACATTAAACGGTAATATCGCCGTTACAATAGTTTGTCGCATAATATCACTAGACATAGCTGGTGAATTTAAAAACCAAGTGTACGCTGGTAAAATAATAAAGTAGTTTAACACACTCATAATAACTGTCATAGTAATTGTGCCTAGCATTAATCCTGTCGTTAAACTTTTTACTGTACGATACTTTCGGAATAAGAATGCTGCTGGACCAATAAATAAACATCCCGCTATAAAGTTTGCTACTTCTCCTACTGGTACTCCCGTTAAACTTCCTTGAATTCCGTAATGCAAAATATTTTTTATCGCTTCTACAATTACACCTGCAATTGGACTAAAAATTATCGCCGCAATTAAAGCTGGCACATCACTAAAATCAATTTTTAAAAATGGCGGAAGCCCTGGGAATGGAAAATCCAACATCATTAGTAAATACGCAATACTACTTAGCATCGCTACACTCACCATCTGCACTACACTGTTTTTTTGTTTCATCTTTCTCTCTCCTTTTCCATCGATCTTCTCATGGAAAGTGGAAAGGTTCTGCTATGCCTATTTTTTCATAGAACGAAAAAACCCTTTGTGATTTACACAAAGGGAGAATTTTAAGGCACATCAAACAGACGTTCAAATACTTATCTTTTTTGAACGCTTGAACCTCCATCTTCTCCCATCCAGACTGTACTGTCGGCTTTGGAATCACACCAAATCCTGCCTTAACGGCTCGCGGGCTTAGAACGAAATTATTAACTGTTCATCACCGCCGGTCGGGATTTTCACCCTGCCCCGAAGATAGACCGATATTCTATTTTCCACTTCATTATACAACAACATGATCGTATTGTGAACAAAAAAAGTGTAACTTATTAAAAATAAGTTATTTATTTTATATTATTAAAGAAGCAATCACTATATTTTACAATACAACCCATATTTTTTATAATTCGGTATTTCTCTTATGAATCCCCTAGTCATATATCGTTAAAAGTGATAAGATGTTGAATTGTTAAGATAAGAACATTTTCTTAGTTATGGAGGAAATGTCATGAAGAAAGATAAAAGACACTCTATTCGAGAAGCAATGAAAAAGAACTTAAGAAAAGAATACTTTTATTTGAAAAAAGAATTACTTTTCTACTGTCCAATTGATCTAGGCACATTCTCAAGAGAGACATACTATGCTACTTTTGACCAAGATGGCATAAGTATTTATCAGTATGATAAAAAAACAGAAAGTAAATTAAAATTGTGTGAGCGTCATCCATGGAAGAGTTGGCATAAGGTAAAAGTTGATCACTATTTAACAACTTCTCAATTTATTTTCCAAGGTGAGCGAAACTGGATTTTATCCCTTTTCCAAAAAGGAAAAGAAGCTCAAAAAATAATTGAAGAACATACATCTTTACAAACGGAAGTTGTTTCCCGTCCTTTTTCCAAGAAACTTCCTGGTTTCCGTTCTGATACACCATTGAATAAATACATCGGTAGCATTTGTTACACTGCACTTATTGCATTTTTATTAAAATGGATGATTCCATTTCAAGCACCACAAATCGCCCTGTATTCTCTTTCAATTGGCTTTATGCTTCTTGGTTTACTTTGTCTTACAATTGGTCTAATCGAACCAACTATCGTACTATTTCGGACAAAAGAAAAAACAAGAACAAAAGTCTTTTACTTATATAGCTACTTAGCTATTTCTGGATTTATATGTGTTTTTATTTTTTGGTAAAAGAAGCCGTCCCAAAAGATCTTTTGGGACGGTTTTTCGTTAGGAATAGGTTGCTCTTATTGCCGCATTTTGTTATTAAGTTGATATAATTTCATTTATTATCGCAATCTTAAATAAGAAGAAAATAAAGCTATTCAAAAGTTATGCTTTGGGGACGTTTCCCTTACTTAACGTATAGTTGTTGATTCGGATAGATTTGCTCTTGTCGCAATCCATTCCTCACTTTAATTTCTTCAACTGTCATACTAAATTTCCGAGCAATGCCAACTAAAGTATCACCTTTTTGTACAACATATAGTGATGATGACACGACTTGATTTTTTTGTTCATTTAAAACAAGCAACGGATTCATCGCATTCCTTTTCTCCATCGTCCATCTCCCTTGATGCACTTCTAAATGTAAATGCGCTCCTCGCGATTCTCCTGTATTCCCTACCTCTCCAATTAGCTCTCCTTTTGAAATGTTATCCCCTTGAACTACATATCTCTTATTTAAATGCGCATAAACAGCCTCATATTCTCCATGTTTAATAAACACAACATTTCCATAACTACTTGAAAAATAAGACTTTGTCACCTTACCATTTTGAATAGCTGCAACAGGCGTTCCAATAGGCGCAGCTATATCAATACCATAGTGTTTCCCATGTCTTGTCCCAAAATAATCACTTAGCTGTCCATCAACAGGCCATATCCACTGATTCTCTTCAGCGTAAACATGTAATTGAGATAAAAATAATATACTCAATATCACCACGCCACATTTTAACGCTTTCATATACATCCTCCGTTTTCTAATAACCGTCATACCTTCTCTATTGTGGGATATTACAGAAAAAAGTATACAAAAAAAGAAAGTGAATTACTCCACTTCCTTCTCTTCTTTATTACGAAAAACAAGTGCACTGCGGTTATATTCCACATCTTTCACTTGTAAACGTGCATTTATTACTCTAGCAAGCGCAAATAAATAATCAGATAGCCTATTTACATACTTTAGAACAATTTCATTGGTTTCTCCTTCTTTTTGCAAGGACACTATACAACGTTCTGCTCTTCTTATAACTGTACGTGCAATGTGTAGTGCAGCCGATACCTCGCTACCGCCTGGTAAAATAAAACGCTCTAACGGCGGCGCTTCTTCTGTATACGAATCAATTCGTCTCTCTAAATACTCGACCATCTCTATCGTTACTTTATAAGGGATTTTCTTCTCTACTATTGCTAAATCCCCTCCACAATCAAATAGTTCATGTTGAATATTTTCAAGTTCGTTATAAATGTTACGAAAACATTCCTCTTGCAATTTAGACATGGCATATCCGATATGAGAATTCGCCTCATCAATTGTGCCATAAGCTTCTACACGTATATGATCTTTATCCACTCGGCCACCTATGACACTCGTTTCCCCTTTATCACCTGTTTTTGTATAAAGTTTCATTTCATTATGGCACCTCTCTTTTTATTTTCATTCTGATTATTAAAGAAAAAAACTCTACCATTCTTTATTTAATTGCACTTACAAAAAAATAAAAAACAGTAGAGCTTTTATTCATGATTACCTAAAAAAACATATATATCTAAATTATACGATTTGGTAAATATACAGAGAATATAGTTCCTTCTCCAACGACACTTGATACAGAAATCTTCCCGTCATGACCTTGAACAATATTTTTAGCAATCGCAAGCCCAAGTCCTGTACCAACTTTTTTCCCGCGCGTTCTCGCTTTATCAGCTTTATAGAATCGATCGAACAAGAACGGAATATCTTCTTCTGGAATACCAGCACCTGAATCTCGCACTTCGAAAGTAAGGCCACTATTTTTCGTATTAATTACAAGTGTAACATGGCCACCTGCATTTGTATGGCGGATTGCATTATCAATTAAATTCGTCAATACCTGTTCCATACGGTCTGCATCAAACGGATATTGTTCAATTGGACTTTGGAAATCCACTGTTAATTGGACTTCTTTATCCTTTGCAATCCCCTGGAATTTACGGCCAATTTTTTCGACAAATGGATGAATATCTACTTCACCTATATGTAACTCTACATGCCCACTTTCCATACGGGCTAAATCTAATAACTCATTTACAAGTTTACCTAAACGAACAGATTCATCATAAATAATTTGAACAAACTCATTAATTTCTTCTTTCGTTTGCACAATATCATCTAAAATTGCTTCACTATATCCTTGAAGCATTACCATCGGTGTACGAAGTTCATGTGATACATTCGCAATAAAGTCTTGACGCATTTTCTCAAGACGACGCTCCTCCGTCATATCTCGCAATACTGCTACAGCTCCGCGAATTTTTGTTTGATTGTAAAGCGGTGTCATAAGAACTACGTAGTTACCTTTTTGTAAATTAATTTCAAAAACTTGTTGTTGCTCACTTTCTACAACGAGATGGAATAGTTCAACAAGTTCAGAAGGCAATTTTTTACTTAACTCTACTTCTTTTTCTTCTTGCCAAACTTGTAAGAAGTGTTCTGCCGGTGGGTTGATAACAACAACTTCACCTTCTTGGTTTAACGTAATAACACCATCTGCCATACTACTCAAAATGCTAGCTAACTGCTCCTTTTCTTGCTGCAGGGCATTCATATTAAACTTCAACTGTTTCCCCATTTGATTTAAAGCAGTTGCAAGTTCACCAATTTCGTCCTGCGACACCATAGGGGCTTTCGTATCAAATTTACCGCGCGCTACCTCAAATGCAACCTCACGCATTTTACGGAGCGGTGCCGTAATTCGAGTAGATAAGAAAAATGCAAAGAAAGTTGTTAAAATAATCGCAATCCCGGCTGATAAGAAAATAAAATCAGTCGTTCTCTCCATACCTTGTATTGGAACTTGCAATGATTCATATACAAACACTGCACTTTGATTTTTTGACTGTACTGGTTTCCCGACGATCATAATATCATTTTCAGTATTTTTATTTCTCCTACTATTGGAAGCTTTTCTAATATTATTCTTAATATCCTTTTTATCTGTAAAAACAGCTGCTAATTCTTTATCATTTTTCAAATCATCTATTGTAAGAGTAACTAATCCTTCTTGTTTCGGCGAAGAAGAAATTTCCTTACCATCTTCTACAATGATAATCCTTGAAAGTGGATCAGAAAATTTGTAAGCAATATCCTCAATCGTTTTTACATCGGCACCTTCTTCAATTAATTCCGTGACACTTGTTGCAACTTTCTGAAGCCTAGCTTCACTCATATCAACATAATACGTTCTAAAAAACTGTGAAAGTAAAATAGCAACAAATCCAAGAACAAACGAAACGAGAAGTAATATGGTCATCCATAACTTCCCTACTACACTTCTCCAAAGCATCAGTCGTTCACAACCTCAAACTTGTAACCAACGCCCCAAACGGTAACAATCATCTTCGCTGCATCTGGTGATTGTTTACTTAACTTTTCACGTAAACGCTTTACATGCGTATCAACTGTACGTAAATCTCCGAAGAACTCATATTGCCATACTTCTTTTAACAATTGCTCACGGTCAAAAACTTTATCCGGAGCTTTCGCTAAGAATAATAGTAATTCATATTCTTTCGGTGTTAAGTTTACTTCATTGCCATCCGCTGTAACACGGTGCGCATCATTATCAATTGTTAAATGAGGGAACACAGTAACATCTTTCGTCGTTGTATCTTGTGTAAAGAATGTCGTTGGTACAGCGCGGCGTAATACCGCTTTCACACGAAGTACTACTTCACGCGGGCTAAACGGCTTTACGATATAATCATCAGTTCCAACTTCAAACCCTTGCACCCTATTTACTTCCTCACCTTTTGCTGTCAGCATAATAATTGGCGTCGCTTTCTTTTCACGAATCCCTTTACACACTTCGATACCATCTTTACCAGGCATCATAATATCCAATAGGATTAAATCATAATCATTTTGTAACGCCATTTCTAAAGCTGTATCACCATTATCCGCTTCTTCAATTGTGTATTGCTCTCTTTCTAAATACATCTTTAATAAACGACGAATACGATCCTCATCGTCTACAATTAAAATTCTTGATTCATTTTCCATTTCTACCCGCTGCGTATTTTTACCACAACGGTTTACACCTACCCTTCTACAATATAATGTTGCACCTATCCTCGTTTAATTAAGCATCTTTTAACGTTCCACTTCCCATATTATGCTTCACAAGAATAATAAAGTTTGTTCATTTTTTTTCCAAAACTATGTATTTTTTTTGAACAGTATATTTGGTCCTCGACATCATTTTACAGAATCAACCACTACTTTGTCATGTTTTTCTCAAAAAAGAAGAAAAGTTGACAAAAATAAAATAGGAAAGTGACATACACTCTCCTATTTTATTTCTCTATGCATATGAATGTAAACCCGCGATAATTAAGTTTACTACAATAAAGTTAAACATAATGATTGCAAAACCAATTACTGCAAGCCAGGCGGATTTTTCTCCATGCCATCCTTTAGATAAACGTAAATGTAATACCGCAGCATAAAAGAGCCAAGTAATAAGCGCCCAAACTTCTTTTGGATCCCACCCCCAAAAGCGCGTCCAAGCAATTTGAGCCCAGATCATTGCAAAGATTAACGCTCCTAATGTAAACACTGGGAATCCTATCGCAATAGAACGATATCCGATTTCATCTAATAAATCACTATTCGTATTCTTTACTAACGGCTGAAGTGCAGCTGACACTCGCTTACGTAAAACAAGTCTTAATACAATATAAAGTAGTGTTCCGACTAACACTGACCAAATAACAGTATTTAATTTTTTCGCATTTACAATCGCTGGGACTTCCACCGCCGGTTCTAATTTATTTTCCGTCATTAATTTCCCTTCATGCGGTCCAACTAAAGCAGGGAGATTATACTTCATCTCAACTTGTTGTTCATTTTTATCAATCCATTGAAACTTCGCTTCGTATTTCATACTAGAAAATACCGTTGTTACTCCAATAAATCCAACTGTACAAACAAGTGTGAAAACTACTGTCTCTAACCAAAATGTACGCTTACTTCTTGTTGATTGATCTACATTTTTCAGTAAATACATTACGCCTGTAATAAAACTAATTGCTAATATTGCTTGCCCCGCTGCCGCTGTCGTTACATGAATATGTAGCCAATTACTCTTTAAAGATGGGATAAGCGGCGAAATTTCTCTCGGGAACATACTTGCATAAGCGATTAATAAAAGAGCTACCGGTAAAGCAAATAAACCAATAATACTTACACGATAGACAAAGTACATAATGATAAAAGCTCCCACAAGCATCATGCCGAAAAATGTACCAAATTCAAAAAAGTTACTAACTGGTGCATGTCCTGATGCGATCCATCTTGTAACAAAATATACTATTTGCGCAATAAATCCTAAAATTGCTATAGTTATACCTACATTTGCCCACTTATGACCTTTTTCTTTAATTGCTCCTCCAAAAAATAAAGTTGCAATTAAATATAAGATGAACGCGGCGAACAGAAAATTACTGCTTATTTGTACCATATCGTTTCCCCACCTTAACTAATTTTTTTATCATTCATTTTATCGTGTGGTTGTGGAATCGCTGTTCCTTCTAGTACTCTTTCAATATCTTTCTTTAAGCCGAACCAATTTTTATTCGTATGGCCTGCAACCCACCATTCATCATTAACACGTTGTATCCAAATACGGCGATGGTTCCAATACATACCTTGAATCACACCAACCATAAATATAAATCCTCCAATACCGAGAATCCAAAGCGTCAAATCTTTTCTTACTGTAAGAGCTGTTGCATTTTGCATTTCCACACCTGCAAATGACATTTTATATTTATTATTCCCGTCAGGCTCTATGTTTTGCTGAATACCGACGAAACTAACTTCACCATCTGGTGTTTCTGGGGTAAACATTTTAAAGACGAATGCAGGATTATTCGGTAATTTCGTTTTCGTATTCGGCCTTCCATTCTCATCAAAATAAAAATCAGGAAAATAGCTTAATAGTTCTAGAGAATACCCATTTCCTAAATCATATTTTTCTGTAGGATTCGCTAAATCTACTTTAATCGGTCCCCACTTTTGATTATTTTCTTTGTTTTGCAAATGGAAAGACATGCTTTTAAACTCACTTTCTTTGTAATCCACTTGATAAACAGCAAATTGATCAAATTTCAGTGGCTCATTCACTCGAATTTCAGCTTCTTTTACCTTTTCTAATTTTGGTTTTTGACCCGCTATATTTTCTCCTACCGCTTTATATAATACAGCATTTGTTTGGAAGTTTTTCGCAATCATTTTATCACCAACACGATCAATTGCTTCATCAAAAACTTCTTTATCCTTACTCTTATCATAAACTTCCTTGATAAACTTTTCGTTTTTCAAATAGTATTGACCATCTGTTCCTGGTATTTCTTTCGTTTCACCGTCACGTAACCAAAGTGCTTCATCTACATACATACTCGGTAAAAAACGTAGCATTGCACCGAATAGAAAGATAATAAGACCAATATGGTTTACATATGGACCCCAACGGGAAAAACGTCCCTTTTCCGCTAAAACGTTCCCGTCTTCCACTTTCACATTATAATTACGTTTCTTTAAATTAATTTGAACTCGTTCTAAGTCACCTTCATGCGGCGTACCAGTCCCGTGCACTCTCTGTCTTTTTAAAAAACTTGGGTGTCTTTTCACCCCTTGTTTTTTTAAAGCTTTATAAAGAGGAATGACACGGTCTAAACTACATATAACAAGTGAAATACCAATGGAAGCAATTAAAATCATGTACCACCATGATCCATATAAATTATTAAATCCTAATTGATAGTATAATTGTCCTAAAAATCCATACTCGGTTTTATAATATTCAGCTGGTTCGATTCCTGGAGTTATGTACATTTCTTGGGGAAAGATAGTTCCTATTGCCGATGCAGCTAAAGTTATTACAATTAACCATACACCTACTTTTACAGAAGAGAAAAAACTCCAAATTTTATCGACTATCGTTTTTGTATGTGTGAGAGATCTCCGGGCACTCCCCTCATATCTCATATCCAATAATTTCATATTTTCATTACTTTCAAATGGTTTCCCACATGCTTCACAAAAAATGGTTCCTATCGGATTAACATGTCCACATTCACACTTAATCTCTTTCAAAGCTCTCACCGCCCTTTTATCTATATGTACTATTGTATATTTCAGCTTAGAGTTACCGCAATACTCAGAATCTTTAAAACGAAGGTGCTATACGTAAGCACCTCTTATGTAAAGGCTTTCTTAATTATGGAGTAATTTTCTTTAAGTACTCTTCCAATTGTTCCTTCGTTTGCTCACCTATAATTTGCTCTACTACTTTGCCTTCTTTATCAATTAAAAAGGTTGTTGGTAATGGGCCTACTCCATATGTACCTATGATCTTTTGCCCTTTATCAATTGCAACTGGGAATTTCAAATCATATTGTTTCACAAAGTTCTTCACTGCGATATCCGTTTCATCTGCATCTAAGGCAATAATTTCAACGCCTTTTTCTTTATATTTCGGGTATAACTCATTCATATAAGGCATTTCTTTTTCACAAGGTTTACACCAAGTTCCCCAAAAATTTAAAAATACACCTTTTCCCTTTAAATCTTTTAATTCAATATTCTTTCCTTCTAAATCAGTTACAACAAAGTTAGGTGCTTCTTTTCCAATTTGCATTTTCTCTTTATCAGTAAAAAATCCTTGATATAGCGTAAACCCTACCGCACCGCTTAAAATGAGCAAAATGATAACACGAAATAATAAGCGATTTTTTTTCATGTTGTCTCCCCTCTCTTCGACGAGTGATAAATATATGTATTTTTTAATAAATCACCAGCGGAGCATTCCACTGGTGAAAGTTTCACAATATAGATTAGCGAGGCTTTGTAGAAGCCAATGCACGTAATTGTTTCACCTCATGTGGTGTCAATTCTCTTGCATCACCAGGACGCAAGCTACCCACTTCTAAAAAGGCATAACGTTCACGTTTTAATTTCATTACTTTACAATCTAACGCTTCAAACATGCGGCGTACTTGACGGTTACGTCCTTCATGAATCGTTAATTGTACAATCGCCATCTCTTTACGCTTGTCCCAAGAAATAATTTTCACTTGTGCTGGTGCTGTTTTCCCATCTTCTAATGCAACACCTCGTTCTAACATGCGAATTTTCTCACCTGTTAATGGCCCTTTAATTTTCGCAACATACGTTTTTTCAACTTTATATCTCGGATGCATTAATACATTTGCAAATTCACCATCATTTGTCATCAATAATACGCCAGACGTATCATAATCTAAGCGTCCGATTGGGAATAAACGTTGTCTAATTTCAGGGAAAAAGTCTGTTACAACATTTCTTCCTTTATCATCTGATACACTTGAAATTACACCAGTTGGTTTATATAGTAAAAAATAAACAGGTTCTTCTTTTTCAAGAGGGATGTTATTTACTTCCACTTTATCTTGAGGAGTTACTTTTGTTCCTAACTCCTTCACTATTTTCCCATTAACTTTCACTTTCCCTTGCTGAATTAATTCCTCAGCCTTTCTTCTCGATGCAATACCTGCTTGCGCAATCACTTTTTGTAATCGTTCCATTTCTTTTTTTCACCTCAAATTTATCTTACCTTACATTAGAAAGACTTGGCAACCGCCTAAGCTTTATGCCATTTACTTCGCCTATCTTTAACAACATAGCAATGATAATAAACGTATAAAGGCTATATCACGTTTTCACCCTTTATTATTATTTACACTTTTTCATGTTGTCCACGATAAAAGTTCACCATTTTGTCAAAAATACCGCATAAAAAAACCACTATTAAACTACACGTTAATAGTGGTCGTATACGTATTATAAGCGAAATAGCGCAAAAAATGAATAGCATTACCGAAACAATAGGGAAACAAACACAATCGAACAAATAATTCCGATTAAATCTGCAAAAAGTCCTACCTTTAATGCATCTCCCATTTTTCTAATACCGACAGCCCCAAAGTATACTGTTAATATATAAAAAGTCGTATCTGTGCTACCTTGCATCGTTGAAGCTAACCTACCAATAAACGAGTCTGGCCCATATGTAGCGATTAAATCGGTCGTAATACTTAAACCAGCAGATCCCGAAATCGGACGTATAAGTGCAAGTGGAACGATTTCGGCTGGTACATGAATAAGGTCTAACATCGGCTTCATTACCGATATCATCGCATCTAAAGCACCTGATGCCCGGAAAATAGAAATAGATACAAGCATTCCAACCATAAACGGCAAAATGGAAACCGCAATTTGAATCCCTTCTTTTCCGCCCTCAACGAACGATTCATACGTTGGAACTTTCTTTATCGTGCCATACAAAAGGATAAAACCAATTACACAAGGAATTACCCATAATGAAATTGTATTTACAATACTCATTTTTTCCGCCCCTTTCTACTCCTTCTCCGGTAAAAATAGCGGTCAATCCAAATCGCTCCAATCATCGATAACACTTGTGCTATAAATGTTACGCCAACGATTTCAGTAGGGTTTGCTGATTCATAAGTCATTCGAATCGAAATGACAGTAGTCGGAATTAATGTAATTGCTGAAGTATTTAATGCTAGAAACGTCACCATAGAACGACTTGCTGAATCCTTTCCACCATTTAACTCTTTCAGTTGTTCCATTGCTTTAATACCTAAGGGTGTTGCTGCATTACCTAACCCAAAAAAGTTCGCCATCATATTTGATAAAATGAATCCCATTGACGGGTGATCCTTCGGTATTTCTGGAAATAATCTTTTTACTATCGGCATAAAAAGTGATACTAACTTCTTTAACAATCCAGCTTCCTCAGCAATTTTCATTAAACCGAGCCAAAATACTAAAACACTAATAAGTCCAATACAAATCGTTACAGCATCTTTTGACCCTTCAAACACTGCTTTGGTCACTTCTTCCATCGTTCCATTTATCATGGCATATACAATCCCTATAACTGCCATCGCTGCCCATACGAGATTAACCATCTATCCCAACACCTATCATGTAAGAGAAGATTTCTTTTACGTTATTCCAATACATTCCCGTTGTAGCTACTAACTTTCGTTTACTGTAAAACAAATTTCGTTCTCCAACCTTCTCGTTCCCTACATAAATTTCTGTCTTCCCAATCTTTACTCCATCCGTAAGTTTTGCACTTTTATCGAGCTCAACTTTCAATAACACATTCTTTCTTTCCTCTTCAGTTAAAGGTGCAGAAAAACTATTTTTCGTATAAACATGGTTGGCATATTTCTTTTCATTTATTTCAGCGAGTGCGCCTTGTCCTAAAACTTTCGTTTGCTTATAGCGTTCAAAGCCTTTATCAAACAAATTCATATGATCATCCCAGTCACTAGAAGCGCTCAAAGTTACGACAATTAAATCTAGTCCATCTTTTGAAGCTGTTGTGACAAGCGTCCGTCCTGCTTTCTTCGTAAAACCTGTCTTTCCCCCTGTTGCAAATTCATAATAAGATGTCACAAGCTTATGTTTATTTTTCCACGGATAATCCCAAGAATCTGATTTATACGTTTTTGTTCCAAAAATTTTCTTAAAGGTCTCGTTCCCCATTGCATATTTCGTTAATAATGCCATGTCATAAGCCGATGAATAATGCGACCCATCCCCATCCAATCCATGCGGGTTTGAGAAGTGCGTATCTTTCATTCCGATTTCTTTCGCCTTTTCATTCATTAAATATACGAACCCTTCTATACTCCCTCCCACATTTTCAGCAATTACTTGTGCTGCATCATTACCAGATCTAAGCATTAATCCGTAAACTAAATCTTCTAACTTCACTTTTTGTCCAGGTTTTAAATAAATTGCCGATCCTTCTACTCGTACCGCTTCATTACTAACCGATACTAACTCTTTCATTTTTCCTGATTCAGCAGCTAACAATGCTGTCATAATTTTTGTTATACTAGCAATTTTTTGTGGCTCATGTTCTAATTTTCCATATAGCACACGACCGGATTGTTGTTCCATTAAGACTGCGTTACGAGCACTGACACCACCGTTCATTTTTGCATATGCAGGAATCGGCATAACGCTTGCGTACATTATAATTAGCGTAATTATTATACAAATTCGTCTCATATTTCCCCCCCACGTCCTTTTGGCACTTTTTGTACAAGTGTATGCTTGGCCTTTTAAAATATGAACGAAATCTTCCTTCCACCTCCACTAAAAAAGACGCATGGGATATGCGTCTAATACGGTGTCCATTCAATTTGTTTCGCACTTTCAAATCTCTTTTCTACATCTGGCCAATTTACAACATTCCACCAATTTTTAACATATTCATCTTTTCGATTTTGATATTGTAAATAATACGCATGTTCCCATACATCCAGTACAAGGAGTGGTATCGTATCCCACTGTGTAAACAATTGATGAAGCGTGCTTTGTAAAATTTCTAACCTTCCTGAACGGGGTACCCATACAAGAATCGCCCATCCTGAACCTTCCACTTTAGAAGCTGCTTCTGTGAAATGCTTTTGAAAACGTAAAAAACTTCCGAAATCTTGCTCAATTTGTTGTGAAAAAGCCCCTCTCGGACTTCCACCACCATCTTTTTTCATGTTATTCCAAAATATCGTGTGTAAGTAATGACCTGATCCATGAAAAGCCGCTTCTCTTTCCCAATGCTTAATTAAATCAAATTGATTTGTTTTTCTCGCTTCTTCCATCATCTTCTCTGCTTTATTTAATCCTTCCACGTAACTACGATGATGTTTATCATGGTGTAACATCATAATTTCTCGTGAAATGTACGGTTCTAGTGCATTATATGGATAAGGTAATGGCGGAAGAGTATGCCCCCCAATCGGAACAGCTCGTTCGCTATCCCCTCTTTCACATAGTTCATATTCCTCTCCTTCTTGCATAAACACTTCCTGTAAATGGTGTTGAATATGTTCTACATCATCACTTATTTCATACATAAACTCGGCATCTGTGTCGTATTCATGCTCTTTCATACGCTCTAATAACGTTTGAATTTTATAAGCAAGCATATGGACATCATACACTTCCATTGCACGGCTATCTAATACTTGAAGAACACTTTCACACCAGCTTTCTACTTCATGAAAGTAATCTGTAAATACACCTTGCTGACTCATGTTACACCTCCTTGATGCTATCCACTTTAACTATATTCAATTAAAATCCCTTATATAACTGGACAAAAGGAAAAGAAGCTAAGTGTCCTTAGCTTCTTTTCCTTAATTAATATTTGTGCAACATTTTTGTTTGGTAATCTGTCTCATAATATTCTAGTTCTTCACGCATCAATTGAAATTTCCCTTCTAACTCCTTCATCACTCGTTCTATAGATCCAGGAGGGATTTGCTGAAAAACAATAGAATTTTTCCCTGTATAAGCAGAACGACTATTTTCATACCAATGATCATTCTTTGGCGAAAAAAACTCTGCAATTACTTGATGGTAAATCTTATATAAAACTTTTTCAGCTGCGGTCTTTCGAAATGGTTGGCCATTCAACAAAACAAAACATGCATCAAGTCCTTCTTCACAAAAAACAAGAAGTCTTCTTATTGATGCTAATATACCTTTATAATATTGCTCGTTTCCTGTTGGTGTCTCCTCCAATAAAGAAGGTAACGTATGATAATTCACATAATTAGTTATCAAGGAAATTACATCTTCTAAAAATATAGAAACTTGTTCTGTTTGATTTTCAACCATCAAATTAGACATGGCTTCTCTCTCCTTTGCCGTTTTACGCTATTTCTACTCTTTTATTTTTATGTAATTCAGCTAATATTTCTTGTACTTTCACCACTGTTTCCTCGTCAAAGTATCGTTGAAAGTCTGTTACTTCATTGAGATACAAGCGTTTCTGCGCACGTAGCTCTTTATTGTTCACTAAACAAGCAATCGCTACAATATCTCGTAAATATACGTCTTGTTCTTCTACTTTATAAACTGGATTTCCTTCAAAAGGGATAATTTCTTGTAAAATTTCTTCAAAATATCGAACATATAAGACAGAAAAGGTTTTCTCTTGATTATTTAATATATATGTCACTTCAGATCTATTGAAAAAATCTTCTGATGTATTCGGTTTTGCTTTTTCTAACTCATACCCTGCATAACCTATTATAATCATCTACTTCCCCTCTCTTCCTTCTTTCATCTTATCTTAACTTAATTTTCTGATAAACGAAATATTCTTTTAAATATAGACTATATAAAAAATAGCTTCCCTATACAGGAATTTACCTTTTTATTTTTCTTGAAGTTTGTCATAATAATATTATTGTCTCAGTTTTCTTACACAAGGAGAGTTGTATTTATGTCGTTTTCATGGAAACGTTTCTTACAAATCGGGAAAATAATCTTCCCATTTGTTGTCTTAACAATTGTTTTCTTTCAAGCTAAAAAAGAATTAGCAGGCATTTCTTTTTTAGAAGCAATTGAAACAATTAAAAACATTCCAACTGGTGGGGTATTTTTAGCGATTACACTCGGTGCATTTGCTGTTTCAACAATGTTCTTTTATGACTTTGTTATGCTTCGTTACTTAAAAGCAGATATACCTGTACAAAAGATTTTCCGCATCTCATGGATTGCAAACACTTTAAATGGATTTATCGGTTTTGGTGGTCTTGTTGGTGCCGGTGTACGTACAATGCTCTATCGTCCACATATAAAAGAGAATGGGAAACTTATTAAAAGCATTGCCTGGATGACAACCGCTTTTATTAACGGATTAGCCATTCTGTCATTCCTCGGCCTTATTGGGATATTAGACACTAGTTTTATTCTGCACGAAAAACCGTGGTTATGGCCTGTTCTTATCTTCTTTGCTCTTTTCGTTCCTATATATATTGGGTTTTCTAAAATTAAAAATAGAAAAACAAAACAGCTAGACGGACAAGAGACTGAAGAAGAAGAGAAAAATCCAACTGTTTTATATTCATTAGTTTCATTAGTCGAGTGGGTATCTGCTGGTATCGTTATGTACGTCATTTTAATATTGTTTGGAATTGATATCGAATTTCAAAAGTTTTTAGGTGTTTATGTAATTGCTGCTTTAGCTGGTGTCGTAAGTCTTGTCCCTGGTGGCCTTGGTTCATTTGATCTTGTTTTCTTAACCGGACTAGGACAATACGGAGTTGATACAGGCGTATTACTACCCGCTATGTTATTATATCGACTTGTCTATTACATCTTACCATTCTGCCTTGGTCTCATTTTTGCAGCATTTGAAATGACAGGAGCGGCCATAAAAAAAATTGAAGATAAACCATTTATTGCACCTGCATTAGAAACAACTGGTGTAATTTGGACTTTACAACGTGATTTTTTAGGGAAATTAGGTTCATGGGCATCCGCCGCTTTAACCGTATTCGCTGGCTTAATGGTTATTCTATCAACAATTTTACCTACTAGTATAAATCGAGCTCACGCCTTACATATTTTAGCTCCAAAGCACCTTATTCAATTTTCTTTTAGCTTATCATTAACATTCGGTATTCTCCTCCTGATTCTTTCGCGAGGCATATATTATGGAACAAAGCGTTCTTACTATATGACGATTGTTTCTTTAATTGGAGCAGCAATTTTTAATACCCTAAAAGGAATTGATATTGAAGAAACCTTTATTTTATTAATCGTACTTGCTGTGTTGTATATGCTTCGTAAAAGATTTGTACGCGAGAAAATGGAAGTCTCTCTTTCTGACATCGTAAAAGTGTTTATCTTCTTATTACTTACGTTATATTTATATAAAAACTTAGGTATTTTATTTGCGGGTGCAAAAGAAGCGTTCCAACCTGATTTTGTCGTTCGAAATATTACACAAGTTAAACGAAGTGCATTAGCAGCAGCCTTTTTCGTTCCTACTTTTTTACTTATCGGTTCACTAATTGCCAATCGTTACCGTAGTCAATTTCCCGGGCAACCAGCAAATGATAAAAGGTTAGAAAACTTCTTAGATGAACATGGTGGGAACGTACTTAGTCATTTAGGTTTTTTAGGAGATAAACAGTTCTTCTTCAGTAGTGACGGAAAAGCACTTCTTCTCTTTTCAATTACTGGAAAACGTCTTGTTGTACTAGGTGATCCAATTGGTGATCCATCCTCCTACCGCACTGTGTTACAAGAATTTTTAGCTGAAGCTGATCGATTTGGGTATATTTGCGTATTCTATCAAATTGAAAGCAAATGGATGAGCTTATACCACGATTTCGGCTACAACTTCTTTAAACTTGGCGAAGAGGCTGTCGTTGATTTAAATACCTTTACAATAACAGGAAAAAAACGTGCTGGTATGCGAGCTACTTTCAACCGTTTTGAACGAGAAGGTTATACGTTCTCTATTCATGAGCCACCATTCTCAGACGAATTATACAAGGAATTAAAGAAAGTGTCTGATGCTTGGCTCGGCGGAAAAAAAGAGAAAGGATTTTCACTTGGGTACTTCGATCGTGAGTATATTAGTCGTGCCCCTATCGCTACATTATCTGATGCAGAGGGAAAAATCATTGCATTCACAACCTTTATGCCAGTATATCAAAGTGGCATATTATCTGTTGATTTAATGCGTTATTATCCAGATGCCCCTAGCGGAATTATGGATGCAATTTTTATCCACTTATTCCACTGGGCAAAAGAAAATGAATACCATTCCTTTAATATTGGTATGGCACCACTCTCAAATGTCGGTTTATCAACGCAATCGTTCTGGTCTGAACGAGTTGCTGCTGCAATATTTAATAACGTTCGTTACACATATAGCTTCAGCGGTTTACGACATTTCAAAGAAAAATACAAACCTGCATGGAGTGGAAAATATTTAGCATTTCGAAAGAATCATTCTTTACCAATTACAATGCTCTCTGTAACAAAATTAATAGGAAAACGAAAAAACAGCTAAGTACTTAGCTGTTTTTTCGTTTTTGCACTTGTATACTAAACTCCTTTTCATACTTCTTACCATTTATATAGAAATCCCCCCATATTTTATATGTTCCTTCTTCTGGAAATGTAATACGATATTGTAATTGTTCATCCGTATCAACAGGAATGGCATATAAAAAATTTTTCCTCGTTTCATCAACGATATATAGAGCGTTAACTTCACCTCTCCCTGAATTTAATTTCAGCTTTTCTCCCTTTTTCGCTTGAAACTGAAATGTTAATGTCGTTGCCTCATTCGGATGTAATGCACCAAATAAAAGAGACACTTGATGCTCTCCTATATTTTTTGTAAGTACAGTATCGACAGGTAGTTTCTTTTTATTCTTGTCCTTGTTTTTCTCCTTTTTTTCTTCACCAAAATCTTTCTTAGAAAATGATTCCACGGACTTGTTTTCATCTTCATACAAAAATATCGTGTACTCTTCACCTTTTGCTACATCTGAAGATAACTTATACGATCCATTTCCAGCAAATATAGGCTTCGTTTGTTGTATATTTTTCAAATTCCCATCCACTATCACTGCTCGAATTTGATCGTTCACACCACGAACTTCATTATTCATTTTATTTAGCAATTGAAACGAAATATCGACTTTTTCATTTCCCTTTTTATTCTTCACATCCCATTTCACTTCTTGAACATCTCCGGTCGTTTCTACAGTTTCTTGATATTTTTTTATGTAAAATCCTCCTGCCACAATAAGTACTAGTGCAATAAACCCAATGACAAGATTTTTCAAAATATCACCTACCATTTTTATTGTCTTTATCCATTCAAAACCTCTTAAATATATATTCTAGATTATGATTTATGAAATCCTCCTCTTTTGCACATATTACAAATAAAAAAGATTTTAATTGAAAGGAGTCGTAGTGTATAATGCAAATGATATTGATTTCTATCAATACATTATAAGGAGGATTTTTCATGAGTGTACATATTGAAGCAAAACAAGGCGAAATTGCTGAATCTATTCTATTACCTGGTGATCCATTACGTGCAAAATATATTGCTGAAACATTTTTAGAGGATGTTACTTGTTATAACAACGTGCGTGGCATGTTAGGTTTCACTGGAACTTATAAAGGAAAGCGTGTATCTGTTCAAGGTACAGGTATGGGTGTTCCTTCTATTTCTATTTATGTAAACGAATTAATTCAAAGCTACGGAGTGAAAAATTTAATTCGTGTTGGGACATGTGGTGCAATTCAAAAAGATGTTAAGGTACGTGACATTATTATTGCGATGACGGCTTGTACAGATTCTAATATGAACCGCTTAACATTCCCAGGTTTTGATTTTGCTCCTGCTGCAAACTTTGATCTTTTAAAGAAAGCTTACGATGCTGGAACAGAAAAAGGATTACACGTTCGTGTTGGTAACGTATTAACAGCAGATGTATTTTATCGTGAGAGCATGGACATGGTTAAAAAACTTGGAGATTACGGTGTATTAGCAGTAGAGATGGAAACGACTGCTCTTTACACATTAGCAGCTAAATATGGTGTAAATGCATTATCTGTATTAACAGTAAGCGACCATATCTTCACTGGTGAAGAAACAACATCTGAAGAGCGTCAAACTACATTTAACGAAATGATTGAAATCGCTTTAGATGCAGCAATTCAGCAATAGCACACTAAAGAACTCGTCATACGTCTGGCGAGTTTTTTTTTATACTACAATACTTCGACAGTCACTGCACCTTCTCTTTATGTGACTTTCTATAAAAAACTACTTTAGAGAGAGAAAGATTTATCCCCTCTACTTTTTTGTAACCTTTGTTATAATTAAGAAATCATTTATATTACAGTATTTTTCATACGAGGTGAAACAGTGAAGAACAGAAGCATCGTCTTTAAACTATTTTTATTAACATCAACTTTATTTACAATCATATTTCTCCTTTTTTTCCTTGGACAATCTCTATTTTTAGAGAAGTTCTATATTAATAAGAAAGTAAAAACCGTTCAAACGGCTTTTGAAAAATTCGTAGATAATTACGAAAAAAGTGACCAAGGATTTGAGGAAACTAGAAAATTAAAACAAGAATTTCATGATAAAACAAATGCCGAAATCCAATTTTTAGATTCTAACGGAATTATTAAAAGTGAAAACAGTTTTTACATTGATGTGATTAACCCTAACAATAATAAAACCTATTCCATCCCCCTTAACAATCTTTTAACACCAGAAGAATATAATAAATTCGCAAACTTAGGATTAAAAAAAGATGGAATAATTTATGTAGACGGACTACTCCAACCGAATAATATAATAACACCTCAAGAATTAATAACTAATAATACTAGATGGGAAAATGAACAATTCAATTCAGATTTTCAATCCATTAGTGGTAATCCATCTAAAAATAAACTTAAAAATCGATATGATAATACTGGTTCTCCAATCCATTTTACTGGGGTAATATCTAAATTACAGCTTCCTTCCAAGACTGAGGTTCGTCTTGCAAAGGATTTTGAAACATTACAAGCTGTTCAATATTTTGCAAGAACTATTAGACAAGGTACTTCTAATTCAAATCAATTAAACACGTATATTTTAGATAGTGGGGAAAATATAAAAAACAGTGTCTTTGTAAAGCCTATTATGGAAAACGGAGAAATTAAGGAGTACGCTTTTGCGATAGCATCTTTACAACCTGTTAATGAAGCGATGCTCGTTTTAAAAGATTATTATGTCTATGCCTTAATTATCGTGTTTCTCGTTATTATTTTGTTATCCTTCTACTACTCAAAAATCATTGTTAAACCATTAATTAAGATAAATCGCGTTACAAAAAAAATGGCCAACTTTGATTTTAGCGAGAAGTTACCTGTTACAGCAGACGATGAAATTGGCGGGTTATCAAGTAGTATTAATACACTCTCTGTAAATTTAAAAGATCGCATCGACCGATTAAATGTTGCCAATACAAAATTACAACAAGATATTGAACGCGAACGTCAATTAGAAAAAACGAGAAAAGAATTCATTTCTGGTGTATCTCATGAATTAAAAACACCACTTAGTGTTATTCGTAGCTTCGCTGAAGGTATTCAAGATGGCGTAAGTAAAGATACGACATATTATACAAATGTTATTTTGGAAGAGACAGATAATATGAACAGGCTCATTGTTGAAATGTTAGAATTAGCAAAACTAGAATCTGGTACGTACAAACTAGAAATGTCAACATTCTCAATCGGTGAATTAATTCAACAAATCTATACAAAATTATTATTTAGTATGGAGGAAAAACATTTACAAGTGGACATCCATGCTGACTCTTCTCTATTTGTTAAAGCAAATCGTAGCCGTATTGAGCAAGTAGTTGTGAACTTGCTTAGCAATGCAATTCGATATACTCCAGATGGTGAAAAAATACACGTCTCTGTTGTAGAAACGGAAGATACAGTGAAAATCGAAATTGAAAACACAGGCAACCCTATTCCAGAGGAAAGCCTTGAAAAAATTTGGGATCGCTTCTACCGTTTAGACGCTTCTCGTAGCCGTCATACTGGAGGTACTGGCCTTGGGTTATCCATTGTAAAAAACATTTTAGATCTCCATCACGCCGAGTACGGTGTGTATAATACCACTAATAGCGTTGTATTTTATTTTAATTTACAAAAAGTGAAAGAAGTCAAATAATTTGTCTTAATTTCACTAGGAGTTCACATGAAATTCACACTCTCCCTTTATAGTAAGAAACAAGTTAATCCTTTCCTTTACACATATAAAAGAGGAGAGTGCGTGAAATGAAACAAGCAGGACAACCTATTCAAAACGAAAAACAATTAGAAACTATCAAAAATATACTTTTACAATCTTCGAAACGTGATGGCTTATTATTCGTATTAGCTGTAAATTCTGGCTTAAAAGTAAGTGAAATCTTACAATTAAAAGTTAGTGATGTAATCGATGAAGACGAAAATGTTCGCCATTCCATTTTATTTTACAATGAAAAAGTAAAGAAACATAAATGGTTTGCTGTAAATGAAGACTTACAGCACGCAATCGAAGACTACATGAAAGAACGTAAAACTTGGAAACGTAATGAACCATTATTAAAGTCTCAAAAAGGAACAAAGTCTATTACGAGACAACATGCATGGTACATTTTAAACAAAGCTGCAAAAGAAGTTGGATTAGAAGGGATTAGCTCACATACACTTCGAAAAACTTGGGGCTATTGTGCATACAAATCAGGTGTTGATATTGCATTTTTACAACACTTCTTTGATCACAGTACTCCATCAAAAACTTTAAAGTATATCGGTATTGCTTAATAACTCTTATACATAAAAAAGGTTACCATTTGTAAATTTGGTAACCTTTTTTATGTTTCATATTCTCTTTTCTTGTCTCTCCTATACTGTAGTGGTAATCTAATAGTAAGGGGGAGAAATTATGAACACATTAACAATTGAATTACCGAAAGAAACGGCTGAAAAACTTGATTTATTAAAGAAATCTTATGAAAAGAAAACAGGTGCTACAATTTCTGAAAGCACTCTTGTTCAAACACTTATCTCAAAGGAATTTATCCAAGCGATAACTCCTTTTGATTTACAACAATTCGTCAATGGAAAAGAACAGCAGTAATCGCTGTTCTTTTTTTATTTATTTTCAAAATATCAAAAGTTTTTTATTTATTTTCCGAAAAACTATTGACTATGATAATGATAACCATTATCATTTATTATGAAGCCAACAATTGATGAATCAACCAAACGCTCAGTAACATTGTTACCCCTCTTTTTCATATAGAAAAGCATTGTACATTCCCCCTGTTTGTACAGTGCTTTTCTTGTTTGTATTTATTCAAATAAATTTAATTGCTCTGGTTTCGGCTCGCCATATGTAATATTCGCCATTTCCATCAACTGTTTCGCATTGTCCGCCGCATCCCCACCCGAATTATTGTTAAACAAAACGTATATGTCCTTAGTCTTTTTTTTCAATTGCTCTAATCGGTTTACCCATTCTTTCAACTCATTATTATTGTAGCGATATAAACAACGAACCGCTCTCCAATTTTCTCCTTTGTCAAGCCATCCATGAACATTCCGGCCATGAAAACGTATTAACGCCATGTCTGAATTTGTTGCCTCTAATACAAGCGGTACTGATCCTATTCCTGCCTGAGGCTCATCGCAAATTGTATGAATCCATTTTTCTTGTTCTAAAAATTGTAACGTCTTATCTCTCATCTCTGGATAAAACCATGTTTGATTTCGAAATTCTATTGCACATGGGAAATCTTCCATTTTTTCTTTCGTGTACCGAAGTAAATCTACATTTTTCACTTTACAATCGAACCATGGTGGATATTGAAATAAAATCATTTTTAATTTATTCGCTTCTATTAAAGGAAGAATTGATTGTTTATACACATCAAACATCTCATCGAACGTAGAAAAAGGGATTTCCCCTTTCATATGTCCTGTCATTCCTTGATAAGCTTTTACTATAAAAGAAAAATCTTTCGGCGTTTCAATCGCCCATTTTGTATAATTCCGCGCAGGTTGTATCGCATAAAATGAACTATCTACTTCCACAATGGGAAAATGTTCACTATAAGTTCGCAATTTATTTCTATTTTCATAGGGATTACTATATAAAGAATCATGATCTCCCCATCCCGTCACTCCAATAAAAAACAAACGTATTCCTCCCTTCCCAACTTCAGCTTACACTCATTCTATATTACTTCACAAAAATACCATCCGATCACTTTCATAAAGTCGCTCTTTCTTTAAGAGTATCCGTATAAAAATATGATATACTAGATGGAAGAATTTTTAAATTGAGGAGTTATTTATTTATGCTTCAAGACGATATTATTTTATCTCATGAAAATCGAATAAAAGAATTGGAAAATAAAGTACGATTATATGAAGAACTTGTAAATCAATTACCACATCATTTCACATATAAAAATCCACATATTGGTTTGCAAATAAAAAAAACGAGAACATCTCATTCTATTCAACACATACAACAAAAAGATAAAGAGCCTACCTTTCAGCTTACTTGCGATTCACTATTTTTATTTGAACAACTAGAAAAACATTTTGTTCATATTTTCGATGCATTCTCGCATCACGTCACTTTCATTGATAATAAAGGTAACATTACATTATGTAATCAAGCTGCAGCAGATGATTTTGGTGTAATACGAAATTCTATAATTGGGAAACCAATTCAACAATTACTAAACTTACCTGAAGAACAAATTAAAGCTATTGAAACGTTAAAAACGGGAACCGAAATATATAATGAAGAAGTGTTAGACAAAAACTATGGCATCGTAAATAACCGTATTATTCGTGATTATAATGGGGAGATTTTCCGAGTTATTAGTGTCTTTCATTATTTAAATACAGAACGTGATGCCGAAAAGTTTTCCCTAGCTGGGCGAATTGCAGCTGGGATTGCACATGAAGTACGAAATCCCCTTACAACAGTACGTGGGTACTTGCAATTTCTACAAGATAGCGTTTCTCCGTCCAATAAAGAATTGTTTAAAAGTCTACTCATCCCTGAATTAGATCGTGCCAATAGTATTATTACAAAATTTTTAGCTATTTCAAAAACGCGTGAATTTACTAGAGAACATTTTCCAATCAATACGTTTTTACGCGAGTATATTCAACAACTACTTGCTAGTGAAGTTTTTTTGCACAACATTTCTATTGACTATGATTTTTCTACCGAATTAGATGGTGTACTCGTCAATATTGATCGCCATGAACTCGTGCAAGTTTTTTTAAATTTATTTCAAAATGCTGTCGACGCTCAAGGTGAAGAACCTCTTTCTATTCAAATTACTAGTTATCGCTTAGATCATTTTGTTCGTATTACTTTCAAAGATAATGGAACCGGCATTCCTCCAGCTATTCAAGAATATATATTTGATCCGTTTTTCTCTACAAAAGACTCAGGAACGGGACTGGGATTATCAGTAACGAAGAAAATTATTCAAAATCATAATGGCACATTAAAAGTTACTAGTAATCAAAATGGTACAACTTTCACTATTTCTATCCCATTGTTGCCCAAAAGAGATAATTGAAGTGTCGATAAACAAAAACAGTGGGGGCAGTTTTTGTTTAACTCATCATTTTCCTAAAAAACTATATAAAATGAAACTTTAATCAGCGTTTTTTGCATCTCCTACTGCTTATTAACCCTAACTAATCAGCCTTTTGCTAGATAGAAATCCTTCAATCTCTTTAATTCCCCTTACTAAGTAGGTAAAACCCTTATTTTTTTTGAAATAGTAGTTTGTCCATCACGAATTTAGTTTTATTTTCATTTTATTATATTGAGACTATTTATTCTATAAAAGAAAGGAATGAAAAGATGAACAATAATAATAAAGGGAAAGTATTCTTCGGTAACGATTGTTGCGAAGTCCGGGCTTGTAGTTTTATTAACATCTCTAAATCTGAACTTAAAGAATTTATTAAAATCCTTCAAGCTCTTGGACAAAATATTAAAGATATATTCCAAAATCCTTCTCAAAGTAATATTGATAAACTTATAGCTACCCTAGATAATCTACAAAAATCCCTCAAATGTTTAGACTTATCACCTGCACAAGAAAAAATCGGAACTTCTATTATTACTAACCTATTAACTATTCTAAAAACAAAACCTTTCTCGTGCGGAGCATTATACGTTGAACTGCAAAGCCTGCTTAATTTTTTACTGTATATCGCTAAGTTATTTAAAGTTAATTGCTGTACTATCGACAAACTTGTTAAGCTGATTATAGAAATCCAAACCATTTTAGTTAAATATGGCTCTGGTTGCCTTGGTGGAGGTGCTACTGGTGCTACTGGACCTCAAGGACTTCGTGGTCCTACTGG
>NZ_JBALMG010000013.1:0-4435 GCF_036963225.1 Bacillus sp. JJ783
CTGTATGATTTCAAGTAAGAAGCAGCTGGTTATAAAGGGTGTAACCTAATGTAGTAAGTTATCTAAGCTGTAGGAAGAAAATCAGTGTAAATAGTTAATTTACTTTTAAAAATTGAAACTGTATTGTAAAGTAGTAATTTTACAAATAGAAACAGTTTTATATAATAAAGACAAGCACAGAAGAAATTAAATGAGTCCATAATTAGATTGTATAAGAAAGCTGATACTTGTAAGGACTATTCTGATAATATTTTAACTTCAAGGCTATGTAGCCATCATATAGCTATGACGTTTCACATTTTTAAGATGCAAATTATATTTGTAATTAACATTGTTAGGAGGTATTTAAATATGGAAAAAGTATTAGTATTGTTCAGTGATGCCCTCCTACTTGCTGCTCCAATTTATGAAGAAAATAAGCAGTTATGGGGCAAATGGAATAAATATTATAAAGAAGTCCAAGAGAATCACGATAAATTAGTAACATCTGCTAATATGTCCCCTTCCTTTTCAACGCTTGTTTCTTGGTTAGGTCAGAAACAAGAGCAAGGAGTATCGGTATTGAACATTTATGCCAATCTGGATAAATATAAAATTGAGATTCAAAATGTACTAGATAAGATCATTGAACAAGAATTCGGAGGAAAAGTTGAAGCAGTTGAGCCAACTCAAATTTCAATTTTTGAAGATAGTCAGGTAAAAGAACATATAGAAGATATATCGGATGATTACTATCCTGTAACTAATGACGCAATGTACTATCAATTACGTGATGGAATAGCAAAAAATCATTTTGAGGAAGATGAAGCAGTAGCAAAACCGGTATTGCCATTAGAAACGAAAAATTCAAGTGGAGTTGCACAACTATCCTCACATAAGGATGAGGATTTGAGACTAGTTAACACAAACGAAGCAGAGAGATGGTCCATATTGGTCGATGGAGTAATTAGTAATATGGATGACCTTACAGCAGATTGTTTGGATACCATTACAATCCAGTGGTTAAATCAAGCTAAATCACCAGATGAATTCATAGATTTTAGTTATGAAAACGTATTGGAATTGTGCAATATGCCAAAAGCATCCGCAAATGGTGTAGAGTATTATCGCGCAGAAGATAAGATAAAAATAGCACAACGTATTGCAGCTTTAGCTAGTATCTTTATTTATTTGAATGATGATAATGAAGTTGTAGTATTGAACGATCAAGCAGAAACTGGGAAACAATTCGAAATGAAACGTGAAGTAATCAAAAGGCTGTTCGTACTTGATTCTGTAGTGTTATGGAGAGATAAGAATACTAATGAATACATGGGAATAGAATCCTGTAAGATTAAGCCAGGTAGTTTCTTATCAGGTTATTTGTATGGATCTAATAGTACAACTGCTTTATTGTCGAAAAAAGCATTAGAGTATAATAGCTATAGACACAAGTTTCATAAACGTTTAATACGTTATTTATCCTGGCAGTGGCGAATTCGTCAACAATACAGTACTTTAAAAAGGCCATACTCCATTGGTGGAGAAAAAGGTCTACTATCTGTAATAGGTATTAAAACAACGAAGGGTCGCCCAACTCGAATCCGAGAACAACTGGAAAATGTTTTAATTGACTTAGAAAAAGAAAATGTCATTTCACATTGGGCATATGCAGAAGAATTGGATGAAACAAAAATAGGAGAACGCAATTGGTTTAAGAATTACTATGAAAAGTTGGGAATCATTATTTTACCTCCAAAAGAATTGATGAATAATATAGATAGTATGGTGAAGAAAAAGACAATAGATATACAAGAGAAGCAGGAAGAACCTTATACTGCAGATACAGTAAAACAAACTACTATAGGATCAGAGGATATGATTCGAGAAAAAATTATGCATCAGCATATGCATCAAAATAAAACAATGCGTGAGCTAGCAGATGAAATAGGTTTATCCCCTGCTACGCTATCAAGATTTTGTAATAAAAAAATGAAACGCATTTCAAAAAGTGTTAATGAAAAACTTAACAAGTGGTATGAAAGACAAATGATTATAGAATCTATGTGAAAAGAAGCAGATACCTTTAAATGGAGAGGTACCTGCTTCTTTTTAGTTTGATCATTTTCTGCCTGTATTGCTCCATAATCGCGCCCGATAATTGAACAAGATAAATTCCAAGGTTTCCCCCATTTATGTATAACAACTTTACTTCTATTATAAATTTAAAGCGTTATGAAGAATGAATACGAATCAACGCTTCCGCATGATTAATGCTTTCTTTTAAATAAATTGGCGAATTGGGGTGATTTAATATTTCATCAGTAGTTAACCATAATACCTCTTCAACTTCATCGGGACTTTTAGAAAATGCCTCCCCCGATTCATATTCGCAAAGAAAAACAATATCCACAACATTTTCACCTGTATCGGTTACGAATGACGTACTATGTACATAATTTAGCCTGTCTTTTACGCTCACACCGACTTCTTCTAATATTTCTCGCTTTACTGTTCTCTCTAATATGTCTGATGAATTCCCTTCTATATCTACCTTACCTCCCACAAGAGAAAGCCAACCACCAGCATGTTCCTCTTTTTTGCTTCTTTCAATAATAAGCCATTTATCATTTTTCCTTATAGCACCTTCAACATTTACGATAAACATTTTAAAGTACCTCCTATAAATTATCCTTATTAATTTCGGGTATTTCCTATGCTTTGTAGCTTGTTCAAAAGCATAACCAAGTGTTTTTTGCCCTTTTTTATTTTCATATATGTACTCCCTTTCGAAAGCAAACGTATTTCTATATATATTGCTTTTATTATACCGTTTATCGTAGTTTTTAGGATATCGCTCTTTTACGTTTACAATTAAACAGCTTTATTATCACTGCACAGCTTGAATATAAACTAATGCGTGAAACGGCAACACCGATATTACCACAAAAGGCAGAAAAAAATAGCCCTACTTTGGCAGTGGACTTGTTGTTTAGCTATAAGCGCGCTATACGCTATTAGCTATATGCCAGGGGTATTGTATATATTGCATGTACTCAAATCATAATTTTAGATTGCAGCTGTTCCATTACAAAAAGTATTAAACTAACTAGCAAATATGCGATTTTTATATGGGAAATAAGGACAATTCTGAGACTGCATACTTAATAAAACAAGTATGTTTTTTTCTATAAATCTTTCAAAAGAAAAAAAGGCGTAATCCTTGATACATAAGGGATAAGCCTCTTTGCTTACCTCTTGCAATAGTATGTAATGGCAAATACCTATATATGATATCACAAATTAATGTTATATTTCCCCAATCAGGATGAATACCACTATCCAACCATCTGTACTTTCCATATAATTGAAATATTCTATGTGTCGAGGTGAAATCATGGATTCTTCTTCGTTTTACTCTATTGTGATCATAATTGCTGCGTTAGTCATATGGCGTAGAACTTTGGCAATGTATCGCCCTATTAAAGGAAACGGAACCCGCATTCTCTTACCCATACTATTTTTGTTACTCCCCTGCATTCACATCATCTTAAATCCAAAAGCACATGCCGCTGGCTGGGAATGGATTTGTGCAGCTATCTTTGGATTTCTTTTGTCAATTCCACTTATTTGGACCACTCACTATGAACTCCGATTCGATCAGCATATTTATGCTGTAAGAAACAAGAGCTTTATTATTACCTTTCTCATCGTACTTATTATCCGTTTTTTACTTCGTGATTATTTAAAATGGCTAGGTCCAGAAACAGAAGCAGCACTATTTATGACTGTAGCACTGGGATATATCTTACCTTGGAGAATTATCTCTTTCATCAAATTTCGTCAACTATACAAAAGTCGAATCCAAACTAACAATAACATTGACTTACGATAACACTAATTATGTGAATGGAAAGTACTTTCAGAACTTCTGAGGGGACTTTCCAGGTTTTGCAATACATTGGTTTTATGCTAACAAAAGATGCTTATTTTTTTGAAGAACTATGTTAATTTTGAGGAACAAAGGGACAGATTTACTGCCCCCTATTGTTTACTTATTTTGATTTTTTTTTGGCTCTTAATGCGATTTTTTCAAGTCCATTTTCTCCCGCAAATTCTACATCTACTTTTGGTACAGCATTTTTATTGTTCTTCAATTGATTATTCTTATTTTTAGCCATTTTTTCACCACCCTTGTAGCTTGATTTAGTTATTCCTTCAAGGATGCCAACTATAATAAATACACTATATACAGATAGCGGAGTTGTGTTTTTTCGTCATCAGCACCCACGATTTTAGTTTGCTTTCTTTTTTGTAGCCTATGCGATTTGATTTACTTCTTTAAATAAACTGCCCCATTCGCTCAATAAGACATTGAATACAAAGCGATTGCACCCAATGGTTTTAACAATTAATATTTTTTGTTCCTTCGTTGGATAGATACGAAATTTATATG
>NZ_JBALMG010000013.1:4470-13000 GCF_036963225.1 Bacillus sp. JJ783
TGAATAAAGTTTGATTAAATTAACCTAATAAACCTTGATAAAAGAACAAATAGAAAAAGCGTGCTTTGAAAAAAGATTGATCAAAACACGCTTTTTCTATATTCAATTGAATCATCCTTTTATAAAAAAGTTTGATGATTTTTGTGATCCTTGCTCAATTAAAGCGCCCGTTTGTTGAATAAAGAATCTAATCGTACAGTGGATATCTATATATTTTTTACTCCGATTATTAAAAAAAAGTGATAATGTAAGCTGTTATTACAACATATTGCCACTTTCAACTTAGTTGTCATTAGAATGTTGTTCTACAAAATCAAGGATTTTAGCATTAACTTCGTTAGAGAACTCACCATTGATTGCGTGAGATGCATTTTTCCAGTTAACGATATCGATATCTTTAACATATTTTTTCCCAGTTTCAACTGCTTTTGCTGAATCGTGCATTGTACTTTTTCCAGCCATTAATGCAAGAACTGGAACATTGATATTCTTTAAATCCTCTTTAGTAAATAGATCAGGCGCTGGGGTTTTAAGTTTATAATTACGCATACCCGACTCGATTAATTTAGCAATAGGCTCATCGTCATTTGCTTTTGCTCCTCCAGAAACATAGCTTAACATCTTTTCTCTTATAAACTTAGGTACAACAGGTACGGAAGCTGGAATAGATGCAAGAATCATCTTTATGGGCATTTGTGCAAATACAAAGACTGGGTCCAATAAACTAGCAAAAGCAATATGCTCTGGATTATATCTGGCCAAATTCATTGTTGTCCAACCACCAACTGAGACACCCACGAGATGCACTTTTTCTAAACCTAATCTTTCAATCGCTTCATTTAACCATTCTGCTTGTTGCTTTTGGTTTTCAATCACCTTCATTTGCACACTCATACCAGGTTCACCAAGTAAATCTATCGTGTAAACTGGTCTTTCCTCCCTTAGCCCTTCTAAATTCGGTACCCACATTGGAGTAGATGCACCACGGCCAGGGAGTAAGAGTATTGGATCTTTATGTTTGTTTTCCTCTTTAGTAAAGTAATAAGCACGAACTGTGCCATGTTTCGTTTTTATATCTTTCGTTTCGTTAGGCTTTGGAAGAAGTGCCATTGATTCATCGTAAGCAATTTGAAAGTCTTCCTTCCCTTCTTTGGATGTAAAGTGACCAATCTTGTTATCATCTCTCTTCATTTTAACTCCTCCTCTTTTGACAAAAATATTGATGAGCTCTATCAATATAATCATCACAATAATCCATTAAAAATTTATCTTCTTCAGGCCAAAACGCACTTTGGTTTAACGATTTAGAAAATGCTTCATGTATTTCTTGATTGTCATCAGTTGCATATCGAATAAGGGGGGTACTAGAGTCTAGCCTAGCGTTAGTCCCAAGATGGTCAGAATGAGCGCAGCGGCCATCAAGATCCAGCCAGGATGAAGGCGGCGCATTACCCAAAGAGAGATGATAGTACCATACAAATAAGAACTGCCAGCAAGTAGGCCCGTCACGAGCCTTTGTAGCGGTGCAGATACCCCCGCCCATCCGCCACGAAAACCGCCTCAATCGGCTTGATTATCAGCCGTTTCATCAGAATGCCGTGAACCACCGCCGTGCTGCCGCCTATGACTCCGGCCGTAGTCAAGGTAATACTATTCCAGTCCATATCCATACACCTCCAGAAAATTTTAATACGATTTCGTAGTATACTCATCGAAGTGCGAATCAAGTTTGATGATACTTAAAAGATACAATTCCTTGTACAAGAATTACGCCCGATTGTTGAAAATTGTCCCGGAACACCAACACTGAAAGGATATTCAAGATAAGCACTCGAAGTAGATTATTGCCTAAAATACCTTTTTGGTAGGGACTGTTTGTTTTTAATCCGATGCTGGAACGACAGAGTCGCTATAAATACAGTTACTCCCCACAAGAACAATCCTCCGTACGTTACCACATACACCCAAATGGCTAACCCTTCGGTATATCCTTTTGGAAGCACTCCTAAAAATTGAAGAGCTGTCAAGAGGCTAATTAGAACTGTCAACACCCCAACTGACCATCCTGATATGATTAATAACCATTTTGGTAGTTTTTCCCCCCAGGAAGTCACGAGAGCTAAAGCAAATAAAGATGCCAGTATCGCTAAGATAGCTGTGAAGTCTATTCCGATGGTATATAACGTATATAGAAAAGCAGATCCTTCCTTTAATGTATCACCAAACCCTGCTACATTTTGTACAGCTTGTTTTGTTGTAAGTCCTACCGTTGATCCCCATGCCCAAAGTGATTTTAAAATCGCATACGGCAACAGTGCAAGAGCTGCAACATAGCCCCATCCTTTAGTCAAATAAGTTTTATCAGGTATTTCTGACCTCATATGTTTCTCATGTTTTAAGCTCAAAAGACATTCTCCCTTCTCACTTAAGAAATGAAGCCTAGTAGTTTTAAAAACTACCTAAAAGTACAAAGTTTTAATAATTACCTAAAAGTACAAAGTTTCAAAAGTCTTCAAATAAGTTCCGCCCTTTATATTCTTATTCAATATTAGAGCTTTTTTATTCTTTATATCCTTTAAGTGAATTACATAATAGGCACGTACTGGTTGGACTATATATTTGCACCTCATTTAACAATAATGACCTTTTGTGGAATTAATTACAATTCTAAGATTGTTCATATAAATTCCTTCTTTATTCAAGAATATGGCCCAATAAAAGAAGACGCCTTCTTACTTAAGAATGGCGCCCTTTAATTGGATAAGACATCAGAAATTTTATCCACAATTATTATTAATTACAGTAACTTTTCAGGTTTTTTACATTATTTATTGCTCAAACCTTATTTAATATTACATTGTTGATCCATTACTCCCCNNAAGAACTCTAAACGAATAATGCCAGCCAATAAGAGCCCCTTTGTAACATAGCCATATACAGCATGCATGAACGGAAGTATACAAGCAGTCCAGCCCATAACAAGCATTAACCATCGTGGGATACTTTTCCCCCAAGGATGAACCAGTGAAAGCGCAAGTATTGCAGCTACTAACAACATTGCAGATGCTCCCCAGTTTACTGCTTCCCACATCTCCTCATCTTTCAAAACCCCAGGCATCCATGCCATTCCTCCAAATGCCCAATAAACGTGAATCGGAATATACAAGAGCGACCAGATACATGCGGCATAACCAGCCAATTCCATTTGACTAATCTTCAATTCCTTTCACCCCACCATCATTATATGCAGCAAAATTAAAAGTAGAGGTTTGATTTACTTTCTAATAATTCTTTACTTTACTCTACAATCTGGCCCGATTGTTGAATAAAATGACTTGCATTTTTTTAACAACTTTATTATTTTTTAAACGACTTTATTATAAACTAAACAACTTTTTTATCACTTAACACTAATCTCCTTTAGGAAATATACATATGTAATAACAAGAAGGTATGAGTTTGTAACCCACACCTTCTTATCCATAGAAATATTCAGTATCATATTTTCATAGTACATAGCATTTCAATCCTGATCTATGTCACCTTCGATATATTGACTGAGTTTATCTTTTATCGCTGCACTTTCTGGAGTCACCTCTGCAACTTTTCGTTTGTGAAGTCGTGAACCCCCTCCCATTTCATCTGAAGATAATGTATTTTCATCATCCTGAGAAACAGTAGCGGCCATTTGTTGTTGTAACCATTGCATTGTTAAGTTAGAAGTAGTATTTTTACCGTTGATTTCTGCAGTTCTTTGAATTTCCTGTTCTTGCTGATTATGAGTGACGGTAGATGTATAAACTGGCTCTCTATACTGCGGTGTATGCTTCGCCTTTGGCACTTCTATAGGAGTTTCAGCAATAACTGGTGCTTTATTGTTGAAATCAATAGGCTCTCTATGTGTACCTGCAGCTGATACATTCTCTTTTTGAGTATTCACCACTTCATTAATTTTTACGTGTTCTGTTGTATTGTTAGTAGGAATTGATGCTGTAGTCTCCCCTTTTTCAAGTCTTGGGGCAGATTTTCTTGAGTTATCTTGCACAGGCTGATTAATAGTTAACTCAACTTCATTGTTAGTTTCATCCTCGTGACTATAATAATCGTAAGTATCAGGATTTAAAGTCTTTAACCAACCTTTAATAGCAGTAGGAGCAGGTGCAGGTGTGCTTAATTCTTCAATTACATTTTCTTCACTATCAACATCTGTATCTGTAACATAATCATTATATTTAATTTCTGCGTTCAATGACTCTTCTCGAATTTTCAACCAATAAGCAGCTGCTTCTGCATCAACTTGAATTTTAGCTGCTTTAAACTCAATAGAAGGAACAAAGTTTGCGTTTACTTGTATTCCTCCTTGAGGGGCATTATCTTTTACAATTTTAGCAGCACACTGAAATGCTTTTTGAATCAATATGTCATTTTCAGAAAGAATTGGTACCTCTGTTTTCGAATAAGAGTATGAAGTTCTACGTGTACTTTGTGTTTTCGTTTCAGCTGTGACCATATCAATTTCTTGATCACCTTCACGCGCCTCATAAATAGTTTTTGTACCCATAAGCTTGCTAAACAATTTAGCGTCTTCATTAGTTACATCGCCATATACAAGTTTGTTACGAAATGTACCTAATAGAATATCCATAAATCTCGGACCATGTTCAATTGCTAATTGGCTAATTGTTTGTGCAATAACAATTAAAGGTGCTTTATATTTACGTGATTGAGCAGGAAAACTTTTAAATGCTTTATAAATGTAATCAGCAAACTCATCGACCAAAACTGGATGGTAAGGAGATAAGTTAGGTTTACGGCGGAAAACGGCATTCTGCACGGCGTATAAACATAATTTACCGAATACATCAGATAGGTCAGAAAGTTCCCCTTTTGCTGTATTGATTAAAAGGATGCCCCCAAATTCCAAATGTTTTTCGAAATCAAAATCCGATGGACCACATAATACGCGTCGGAGTAGAGGTTGGGCAGATATATCATTCAATGTGTTTCGTAAACCACGAACGAAGGTTTCTTGTTTATCAATAATCTTTGGCTGCCCATAGTATTTCCCTTCAGTATGATAAACAACTTCCCCTCCCCCACGACCACCTGAAATTTCAGGCACATAATTTAAGCCAAACCATTCATCAACCTGTTTCATTATGCGCCAATGATTTCGTTCATCTCTATCAGGGATAGATTCAATATCATTTGGAAGTCGTTCTTTTAATTTGAGATGCATCTCAAAAACGAGGTTAGCATCATTATACATATCGATTAAATGTTCAAATCTAGCTTCAAAGTTTGAATCGTGGAGTTTTAACAAATAAATATGTTGTTTAAGATGAGAACGCTCAGATTGAACGAAGAACGGATTTCCTGCTCCATTATCAGAGAGCCCCGTTAATACTGAACATAACATCTCAGCAACTTTATCAACTGGCCCACGTACAAAATTTATAGAAGGGGTATCAGGATTCGTTGGATCTAAATAGAAAATAACACTTTCGGGAATCTTGTGTGCTAATACCAATTTATATACTTTTTCGCAGAAGTCATTAGATGGCTCAATAACTGTAAGACCATTTACCTGCGTTCCTTTTACATCCTCTGAATGATAATCTTTTCTTGCATATAAGATTTTAAAGTTATTAATCATTGAAACCATATAATCAAGAATTTGATTAGCAATTGGTAAACCTAGTGCAGCTGATTTACCTGTACCAATGTTACCGATAATCATTATATTAAGTGTTAAAGACTTGCCTTGTATCACTGCCATTTCCCGCGTAGCGCTGTTAGGGCCGAGAAAGATATCAGGTTCTGGCAGTTTTGTAGGATTTTTTTCAGTGAAAAACCTGTGTAATGATGTAGCAAGTTTTCGTTGATGATCATCATTCAAAAAGGAAAGCATCCAACCAGGTATTTTAAACACATATTCCCATTTTCCGAATTCATCTAAAAGCTCTTTTTTATGCTCATAAAAAATCTTAAAGAGCCATAAGAGTACGAGAATAATAATTATTACAGGTATAGCAAATACAAGGTGCATGATATTACTAAAATTTGAAAGTATCGTATCCTCTAATCCTTTGTCATTTAGTGAAACTTCTCCAGCTTTCGAATTTAAGAATGGAATAAATATCTTAGCTAATGGAACACTAAATGCCCATAAGTACTGGGCAACTATACCGATTAACATCATTGAGAAAATAAACCATCTACGTTTTATCTCCTGATAAGTCTTAACCTTAGTTGATAGCTGCCAAGTATAAATTAAAATCCAAAAGCTAAAAAAAGTTTCAATGTAATAATTAGTCTCGAACGGATTACCGAAGATACTTAAGGTAGGTAATGGAGCTCCCATTTGAATTGACCAGAAAGAAGCGGATTTATATATTCCTCTGAAAGCAAAATACCAAGCTAGCAGCAGTAGTAATGTCACAACATAGTAAGATGAGCGAGCTGCTAAACGGTATTTCCAGCTTTTTGTAATATCGATAGTAACTGTATAGGAATTTTTTTTGCTCTTTCCTACTTGTGGACCTTCCCCATTACCTGGTGTTGTATTGAGTTCAGCATTCTTTTGAACTGCATTCTCCAAATTTTTGTTTCACCCTCTCCTTTAACGAATAAAAAGCAGCGGTGAAATTAAGCAATTCAGCAGAAGTAGCCAATAAAATATTCTCTGGTGCTATGGAATTGTGATACAAGTCAGTAAAAATGGCCTGCTGTCCATGCTCTAATTCATCCGCTTCATATATCCCCAAAATCTTAATTGGGTTTAGTGTTCGGTGTTGATTCTGCATGGCCAACAATCCTGATAATTGTTGTAATTTAAAGTGTGTGTTAACCTCCCCTACCTTAAGTATTGTTAATATACAAACTATTTCTAAGTAATCTAAAGATTTTTTTTCTTCAGCAGGTGATTTTTTTCGTAATACAAAAATGTCATCTGTTAGTTCGAGCAGTTTAGAATGCTGAATCCCTTTCGCTTGAATTTCATTTTTATTAGATATCCACTCTGCTGAATAAGAGAAAGAAGAATTTATGTTTAAACGTTCAGTGACTTTTTTAAACAGATGACTTTTGTTTGAACTATTAATTTCACGAGTTTCTTGAAGAATATTATTTACTACAAGTGCCGAACTACCCATATTACATACATAAAGATTTAGGTTGTTCACCACGCTTAAACGTGGGATAGTGCCAAAAGCTTTTTTTAAATTTGTAACACGTGTGGTCCGTTTTTTGTAAGTAGAAATGGTATGGTAGGAATCATCAATAACAGAAAATAAAACGTAATACTGCTTAGATGGATTAGCAGCTGCAATATCGAGATATTTTTTTAATTTATTTTCTAAAAATGGAATGTTTTCCGATCCTGTATCAACTTCAATATTGATAATAGAATTATTGCAAGTAATAATCCAATCCGGGATTATTACTGGGTTTCCCTTTGAGTCAGGATAAAATTCTTTAGATGGACGAAATGAATATACGAGTTGAGGTAGATCTGGTAGGAAGGAAACGGGTTGAAGTTCTGGCTGAAAGACTTCACGGTATTCTTCATCTTCATATAAAAAGTAGACATCTGTTGAATCGGAATACATCAGGTTGGGCAACTGTAAGTTTTGTTTTACAATTTGGCTTAGTGGAAAGAGATAATCTCCATTACCACCTACAATTGCACCGGCATGTTCATTGTTTGATTCT
The DNA here is from genome assembly GCF_036963225.1 of Bacillus sp. JJ783. Lineage (NCBI taxonomy): Bacteria > Bacillati > Bacillota > Bacilli > Caryophanales > Bacillaceae > Bacillus > Bacillus sp. JJ783. The sequence goes on from NZ_JBALMG010000013.1 coordinate 12,184, forward strand.
GCTTCAAGTAAATTTAAAACAAATTGCGTGATTGCTATATTGTGTTCATATTGCCTTGTAGTAACAAATGAGGTACTACAATTAGAAATCAATTTTAATCGATATAATACTTCAGCTCCCTTCAAAGAGATAGAAACGAAATCCAGTGTAAAGCCTCGCTTTTTTCTCACACTTATATTTTCCTTTTTTATTAATTTCATTTTTGCCCACTTGGTTAACTTTGATGAAAATGTAGTTCGACTTATAGGCTCTCCACTTATCAATTCATAAAATTTACGTAATTGAATTTGGGATACTGTTCGCTGTTCATATAAAAATAAAACTGTAAAAATATCAGAACGATTAAAATAAACTCCACGATCATTTTCCCCGACGATATATTTAACAGCATGATTAAATGTTCTTTTCAATTTTTAACACTCCCCTGATATGGAAATAAAATACGAAAACTTGCATAAAATCGAATACAATTGTCATGAAATGGACCAAGAATTATTGGATAAATAAACTATTTGAGAACATAAAAATGATTTAAAAATATTTTAACTGAAATTTACAATAAATCAACTCATTATCCAACAAAGACTCTGGATTTAAAAACACGTAATACTTTGTCAGGTGTGTGTTATAAAAATCAAATGTAATAAGGGCTATTTACTATTAGAGTTCGTCATATATCCTTCGACATAAATATAAAGACATGTGACGAAATCAAAAGATAAAAATAGGATTCGTCATATGTATTACGTTATATCTGTTGTAGAGTACCCAAAATACATAAAATACACATTGAATATATTTTTGCATGGATGAAATT
>NZ_JBALMG010000014.1:0-21000 GCF_036963225.1 Bacillus sp. JJ783
TTTCAAGCGTATTAGTATAGTAGAAGTTTTGTAACAAAAACAAAAGAAGGGAGAATGAGGAATATGAACAAGGAACAAGTATTACAAGTAACAAAAATGGATATTTTAGTATCAGCAGGTGGAGCAGCTGTATTGACAGCGTTTATTATATTCCTTACAAATGTATTAGTATGATGAATATTGATAACAATAAGTTTTTATATACCGTACGTACCATTATTCTAAAAAAATAAAGACTCTAGCATATTAGTAAATAGTTAATATGTTGGGGTCTTTTTTGTTTTCCTCTCATATATCCCCTCAAGTATTAATGTTATCCCCTTATCCCGTAAAAGCCTGCTGATTAAAGTTTCACTGTATTTTAAAGAGAAAAAGGTCGAATTTTATATGTAAGAAAAAAAGAGGAATTTGACAGAAAAGATAGAAAATTTTAAAGGTCATAATTTGTTAGCTTGCTAACTAATTTCTGTTAACGAACATTGGAAGCGTTTTCGGTTAGGTTTAATTATGGACCATTTAATCTATTTACAGGGGGATGAGGAATTTATGAAACAAAAATCTATGGATACGCTAGCTGCACAAATGGAGGATTTTTTCCCGGTACGTGATGTAGATCATATAGAGTTTTACGTAGGAAATGCAAAGCAATCAAGTTATTATCTTGCGAGAGCGTTTGGATTCAAAATTGTAGCTTATTCTGGATTAGAAACAGGAAACCGTGAAAAGGTATCTTATGTTCTTGTGCAAAAGAATATGCGTTTTGTTGTGTCTGGAGCTTTAAGTAGCGATGGTCGTATTGCAGAGTTTGTAAAGACTCATGGTGATGGAGTGAAAGATGTGGCTTTACTTGTTGATGACGTTGATAAAGCTTACTCTGAAGCGGTGAAGCGTGGCGCTGTTGCGATTGCTCCTCCTGAAGAGTTAACAGATGAGGAAGGTACCTTGAAGAAAGCGGTTATTGGTACGTATGGTGATACAATTCATACGCTTGTAGAGCGTAAAAATTATAAAGGAACATTCATGCCAGGATTTCAAAAGGTAGAGTTCAATATTCCATTTGAAGAATCCGGTTTAATTGCTGTAGACCATGTCGTTGGTAACGTTGAGAAGATGGAAGAATGGGTTAGTTATTATGAGAACGTCATGGGATTTAAACAAATGATTCACTTTGATGATGACGATATTAGCACAGAGTATTCGGCATTAATGTCAAAAGTTATGACGAATGGAAGCCGTATTAAGTTTCCAATTAATGAACCAGCAGACGGAAAAAGAAAGTCACAAATTCAAGAATATCTAGAGTTCTATAACGGAGCGGGTGTACAGCATCTCGCTTTATTAACAAGTGACATTGTAAAAACAATTGAAGTGCTTCGTGCGAATGGTGTTGAGTTTTTAGATACGCCAGATACGTATTACGATGAGTTAACTGCACGAGTGGGGAAAATTGATGAAGAAATTGATAAATTAAAAGAATTGAAGATTTTAGTAGACCGTGACGAAGAAGGGTATTTATTACAAATCTTTACGAAACCAATTGTAGATCGTCCAACTCTATTTATTGAAATCATCCAACGTAAAGGTTCCCGTGGATTTGGCGAAGGGAACTTTAAAGCGTTATTCGAATCAATTGAAAGAGAACAAGAGCGTCGCGGAAATTTATAAAATTTGTATCCACCAGCAAGAGTTCCTTTGTTGGTGGAAATTTCATTTTCATAGGGAGGAATCATGATGAAATTTGTTACATTTCGTCTCCCATCGAAAGAAATGCGAGCTGGATGGCTTGAAGGTGACAAAGTAATCGATATGAATCTTGCGAGTGATGGACTATTACCTTCTTCTATGTTCGCCTTTTTAGAGAAAGCAGATGAGTATGTAGAAGTATTGCGTAATATTAAGCATCCTGAGAAGGGTATATATTCCTTAGATGAAGTTCAATTAGCAGCGGCAATTCCTAATCCGAGTAGCATTCGAGATTTTTATGCATTTGAACAGCATGTAAAAACAGCCCGCGGAAGAAGAGGGCTAGATGTTGTACCTGAATGGTATGATATCCCGGTTTTTTATTTTACTAACCACCGTGCTGTTATTGGACCAGATGATTTTGTTATTGGTCCGAAGAAGTCTAAAAAACTTGATTATGAGTTAGAGATTGCTTGCGTAATTGGGAAGGAAGGACGAAACATTTCTCGTGAGCAAGCAGAGGAATATATTTTTGGGTACTGTATTATGAACGACTGGAGTGCAAGGGACTTACAAGCAACAGAAATGAAAGTAGGGCTTGGCCCAGCGAAAGGGAAAGACTTTGCAACTTCATTAGGAGCGTATCTCGTTACGAAAGAGGAATTAGACGTTTATCGTAACGGTGATCGTTATGATTTAGAGATGACTGCTCATGTAAATGGGCAACTGTTATCAAAAGGGAATTTCCAAGATATTCATTATGCATTCTCTGAAATGATTGAACGTGCTTCGGAAGATGTTACGTTATATCCAGGGGATGTTATCGGGTCTGGAACAGTAGGAACAGGCTGTATTTTGGAGCTTGGTACGGAAGAGTGGCTGCAAGATGGAGATGTTGTAGAACTTACGATTACTGGTTTAGGTACATTACGTAATACGGTCAAAAAAGACATGAAAGCAGGTGATGGGCATGTTTTATCGTCACATGGGGGAGCTACCTCATAAACGACATGTACAATTTCGTAAAAAAGATGGAGCGCTTTATCGTGAACAGGTAATGGGAACGAAAGGTTTTTCTGGTACGCAGTCTATTTTGTACCATCATTATATGCCAACGGAAGTAGGTCATGCGGCATTATCTCATTCTTGTCAGTTGCAGTATGAAGAGGATGTAGCTCTTGCACATCGCCATTTTCGCACGAAAGAAAATAAAAAAACTGGCGATGCAGTAAGCGGAAGAACCTTTATTCTTGGGAATGAGGATTTATTAATTGGAGTAGTGACTCCAACAGAAAAAATGGACTATTTCTACCGTAATGGTGATGGCGATGAAATGTTATTCGTTCATTATGGAACAGGAAAAATTGAGACGATGTTTGGAACGATTCACTATAGAAAGGGTGATTATGTAACGATCCCAATTGGAACGATTTATCGTGTTATTCCAGATGAAGGAGAGACTAAGTTTCTTGTTGTAGAGGCGAATAGCCAAATTACAACACCAAGTCGCTATCGCAATGAGTATGGGCAATTGTTAGAGCATAGTCCGTTTTGTGAAAGAGATATTCGTGGTCCGGAGAAATTGGAGACATATGATGAAAAAGGTGAGTTTGTCGTAATGACAAAGTCGAGGGGTTATATGCATAAGCATGTTTTAGGGCACCATCCGTTAGATGTTGTTGGCTGGGATGGCTATTTATATCCATGGGTATTTAATGTTGAGGATTTTGAACCAATTACAGGTCGTATTCATCAGCCGCCACCAGTACATCAAACATTCGAAGGTCATAATTTTGTTATTTGCTCTTTCGTACCACGCTTATATGATTATCATCCAGAATCAATTCCGGCACCATATTATCATAGTAATGTGAATAGTGATGAGGTACTTTACTATGTAGAAGGAAACTTTATGAGCCGAAAAGGGGTGGAAGAAGGTTCTATTACGCTTCATCCGAGCGGGATTCCACATGGGCCGCATCCTGGGAAAACAGAGGCAAGTATCGGAAAGAAAGAAACGCTTGAATTAGCCGTAATGATAGATACATTCCGTCCGCTTCGTATTGTGAAACAAGCACATGAGACGGAAGATGAAAAGTATATGTATAGCTGGATTGAAGAGGGTTCATATACTGTGAAATAAGTAAAAAGAGGCATGCTCAATAAATGAGCATGCCTCTTTTGTGGAATCGACATGTATACTAATACCAAAAACAGTTATGAAAAGATATATAGATATGATTGTGTGAATCTTTTTATAGAAAGAATGATAAGGGTATAGCGCATATCTCGATAGTTTTCTGTTTATTCCGACAAAAGTATTGACTAAAAAACATACTGTGGGTAAAATGAGGAAAGTAAATTAAATTTTCAGAAAACTAAAAGTGTGGAGGAGCACAGTATGAAGCAAATTTTTCAAAAGAAGCCGATTTCAACGTTACTGCAAGAAAGTAAACAAAAGACATTATCGAGAACGTTAGGGGCACTTGATTTAACAATGCTTGGAATCGGAGCAATTGTTGGAACCGGTATTTTTGTTCTTACTGGCGTTGTAGCAGCGAAACATTCTGGACCAGCTATTATATTATCATTTGCTATAGCTGCATTAGCTTGTGCCTTTGCTGCATTTTGTTACGCTGAATTTGCTTCTTCAGTTCCTGTCTCAGGGAGTGTGTACACGTACACGTATGCGACGATGGGAGAAGTATTTGCATTCTTAATTGGATGGGATTTAATGCTCGAGTATTTATTAGCTACATCTGCTGTAGCCAATGGATGGTCAGCGTATTTTCAATCGTTATTAAAGGGATTTGGGATTCATATTCCGACCATTCTCTCCTCGGCTCCTGGTACAGGAAAGGGTGGAATAATTGATCTACCTGCAGTTCTAATTATTCTAGTTATGACAGCTCTTTTATCTAGAGGTGTTCGTGAAAGTGCACGAATAAATAATATCATGGTATTTATTAAAATAGCGGTTGTTCTTATCTTTATCTTTGCTGGTTTTAATTATGTGAAACCTGAAAATTGGACGCCTTTTATGCCATTTGGTTTAGATGGTGTAATGGCTGGAGCTGCTACAGTATTCTTCGCATTCATAGGATTTGATGCAGTTTCAACAGCTGCAGAAGAAGTGAAACGTCCGCAACGTGATTTACCAATCGGCATTATCGCATCGTTATTAATTTGTACTGTTCTTTATATCGTTGTTTCACTTATTTTGACAGGAATTGTTCCATACGGACAGCTAAATATATCAGATCCAGTTGCCTTTGCACTTCAATTTATTGGACAAGATAGTTTAGCGGGAGTAATTTCGGTAGGAGCAATTACAGGGATTACAACTGTAATGCTAGTTATGATGTATGGGCAAGTTCGTGTTTCGTATGCGATGAGCCGAGATGGGCTGTTGCCGAAGCGTCTTGCTAAAGTTCATCCGAAATTTAAAACACCATTTTTAAATACATGGACAACGGGGATTATTGCAGCGCTTATTTCAGGGTTAATTGATTTAAATGTTTTAGCACACCTTGTAAATATGGGGACATTGTCAGCTTTTGCACTTGTAGCAGTTGCGGTTATTGTCCTGAGAAGAACTCATCCTGACTTACCAAGGGCATTTAAGGCGCCTCTTGTACCATTTTTACCAGCGTTAACGGTAATTTTTTGTTTATACTTAATGCTTCAGTTATCCGGAACAGCGTGGATTAGTTTTGGGGTATGGATGGTTATTGGTATAGCAGTTTACTTTTTATATAGCCGAAAACATAGTGCTTTAAGTAATGGTAAAAAAGAAGAAGATGTAGCAAATTTATAAGTGGAAAAATCCATTCTAATTCTGTTAGAATGGATTTTTGTTTTGAAAATTTACATTTTTCTGAATATGTTATAAGATAATTGTTGGTTAATTAAGGGGGAGAAGTATGAAAAATACATGGCGTGAGCTAAGGGCGATGGATCGTAACGTATGGATTCGATTTATCGGTGAGACATTGAACGGAATTGCGATGATGATGTTAATGCCTTTTTTTGCACTATACTTAAAAGATAAGGTAGATTCTTTATTACAAGTTGGAATTATTATGGCGCTTTCTCCAATTGCTGCAAGCTTTGGCTCACTTATAGGCGGAAGAATAGCTGATATATATGGAAGAAAGCCAATTATGATATTTTCGATGGCGAGTAATGCATTACTAATGCTCGGTTTTTTATTTATAGAAGGGTTTATCCCATATGCCATTTTATCTATTTTTTTAGGGTTAAGTAATTCTCTATTTCATCCAGCGGCATCAGCGATGGTTGCAGATGTGACGGCGCCAGAAAAAAGAACAGAGGCATATGGTTTATTGCGAATGGGACACAATATTGGTGCTGCAATTGGGCCGATAATGGGAGTGTCAGTAGTTGTTTTATCGAAGAACCTTGTTTTTATTATCGCTTCGTCGACAATGCTATTTTATGCATTACTTGTATTAATTTTTATTCAGGAGACAATGCCAAAAGCCGCAGATAAAAAAGAAGAGAATGAAGAGAAGGAATCAGGTGCGGTTTGGAAAATTTTAATGAGAGATAAGGCGTTAATGATTTATTTGTTAGCGGGAATCATTATTTCTATGGGGTTTTCTCAAACAGAAGGCATGTTGCCGCTGCACTTTGATAACGAAATGAAGGGCATTAATAATCCATATCCATATTTAATGGCGCTAAATGGACTATTAGTTGTTTTATTTCAATTTCAAATTTCAAAATGGGCGGCAGATAAACCTGTCGGAAAGACGATGTTATACGGTGCGTGTTTGTTCGGAATGGGTTTGTTTTTTATAGGGTGGTTACCGAAGTGGTTTGGAGGATTAGATACAAATGCTACAATTATTTTAATAACGTTACTGTTCGTTTATGCAATATATACGTTAGGTGAGATGATTATGTCACCTGTACAGATGACGTTTGTAGCGAATTTGGCCCCTGAGCATTTGAGAGGAACATATATGGGAGCGGCTAGTTTGCAGTGGATCACAGGGGGGGCATTTGGTCCGCTTCTTGGTGGTTTTCTATTGGATCGTTTGCTTGGTCACTTCTTATTTACAATTTTAGGTGTTGGATGTGTAGTTGCAGGCTTTGTATATGTTTCTTTAGATCGTCTTGTTGAGCAGAGGCAAAAAGATACGCTTACAAAACAGTCTTCTTAATAAAATGAAACTTTAATCAGTGTTTTTTCATTCTCCATAAATGGTAGGATAATATAGATGACATACACAAAAAGTGGCTTTCTACATATTTTAGGTACATAACCAGATTAGATAGCAACCTTACTTTAAAGTTTAATTATGTTTAGGTGTTTAGAAAATTAAAGAGAAAAAGTGTAGAAAACCAATAAGTGGTGTCTTTTAATTATTTATGGAAGTTACATTTTATTTCAAATAGGAACTACCTATTTTTATAAAAAGTGCTAAAATAGAAAAATGAAAACAATTGGTTAGGGTGATTTCAGTGACAAAAATTAAATTAGGTTTATTATACGGTGGAAAATCAGCTGAGCATCAAGTTTCGCTACAAACGGCTCTTGCTGCTATTAAAGCATTAAATCAAGATAAATTCGAGATTCATCCAATTTATATTACAGAACAAGGTCAATGGGTACGCGGTGAGCGTATTGAAGGTGAAGTAACAGATGTTGAAACTTTAAAAATGAGCGGTGCAGAAAATGCGATTTCCCCGTTATCATTAAGTACAGAAATTATTCCGTCTGCAACTTCTCAAGAAGATGCTATTGACGTTATTTTCCCATTACTACATGGGCCAAACGGTGAAGATGGAACGGTTCAAGGATTATTAGAATTAATGAACATTCCTTATGTAGGTAACGGTGTATTAGCATCAGCTGCTGGTATGGATAAAGTCGTTATGAAAAATATCTTTGCAGAAGCTGGATTGAAACAAGCGAAATATGCATCTTTCATTCGTAGCGCATGGGAAAAAGATAGTGAAACAGCGTATGAAAAAGTAGAAGAAGTATTAGGATATCCTTGCTTCGTAAAACCAGCAAACCTTGGTTCAAGTGTTGGTATTAATAAGTGTAACGATCGTGAAGAGCTTGAGAATGCATTCGAAGAGGCATTCCAATTTGACCGTAAAATTATTGTAGAAGAAAATATTGTAGGTCGTGAAGTAGAAGTTGGTGTATTAGGTAATGATGAACCGAAATGTTCTGTTGTAGGTGAAATTGTACCGAAAAAAGATTTTTATGATTACAAATCGAAATACATCGATGGTGATACAGCGTTAATTATTCCAGCTGAAATGACAGAAGAAGAGTCTAATGTAATTAAGCGAGATGCAATTATTGCATTCCAATCATTAGATGGTTCGGGCTTAACACGAGCTGATTTCTTCTTAACGAAAGATGGAGAAGTATATATTAACGAAGTAAACACAATGCCAGGATTCACGCCGTTTAGTATGTTCCCGCTATTATGGCAACATACGGGGTTACCGTATCCGGAATTAATTGAAGAGTTGATTCGTTTAGCGATTGAACGTCACGAAGAAAAACAAAAAATTAAATATACAATCTAACAAAAAAGGAGGAAGCACTATTCGAAGGAATAGTGCTTCCTCTATGTAAGGAGTGTTTTCATGATAAAACGAACGTTAAAACAAGTAGAGCAGATGATAGATGGTACGGGATTAGCAGAAAAATATGAGGGAATTACTATACAAGGAGCATCTATTGATACGAGAAAGATTGAAAAAGGAAACTTATATGTTCCGATTCAAGGTGAACGTTTCGATGGACATGCTTTTGTAGATAAAGCAGTTGAAAACGGGGCTGTTGCTACATTATGGATGAAGGGTGTAGCAAATCCGCCTGAGAATCTTCCTGTTATTTTTGTCGAGGATACGCTAGCAGCATTGCAAATGTTAGCGAAAAACTATCGTGATCAATTGGATGTAAAAGTTGTTGGTGTAACGGGTAGTAATGGTAAAACATCTACGAAAGATATTGTAACAAGTATTCTTGCGACTAAATTTAAAGTTCAAAAAACAGAAGGTAATTTCAACAACCATATCGGTTTACCTCTTACTATTTTAAATTTAGAGGAAAATACAGAAGTAGCTGTATTAGAAATGGGCATGTCAAGCCAAGGAGAAATTGAATTTCTATCTAAGTTAGCTCGTCCTAATGCAGCTATTATCACGAACATTGGTGAGGCACACTTAATGGATTTAGGATCTCGTGAGGCGATTGCTGAAGCGAAGTTAGAAATTGTTACAGGTTTACAAAAGGGTGGCGTGTTCGTATATAATGGAGATGAGCCGCTTTTAACAAATCGTGTTCCAGAAATGAATTTAGTAGCTGAAACAGTTACATTTGGCGATGCGAGAGCAAATGATTATTATCCAACTACTGTAACATTACAGGCGACTGGGACACACTTTAAGATGAACAGGGATGAAACTTTGTCATTCTACCTGCCGGTATTAGGAAAGCATAATGTATATAATACACTTGCTTCAATGGCGATTGCGAAACATTTTGGCGTAACATGGGAAGAAATGAAAGAAGGTTTAGTAACACTTCAAATGACAGGCATGCGTATGGAAATTGTAAAAACAGATAGTGGTTTAACAATTATCAATGATGCTTATAATGCAAGTCCAACGGCTATGGAAGCAGCGTTCCACCTCATGAATGGTTTAGATGGATTTGCAAAAAGAATTGTTGTGCTTGGCGATATGTTAGAACTTGGAAATCAAGAAGTGCAATTTCATTATGAAGTAGGTAAATTAATTGACCCAGCAAAGATTTCATATGTATTCACATATGGAAAATTAGGGGCCCAAATTGCTGAAGGAGCAAAAATTAATTTTCCTAAAGAACGTGTAAAAGCGTATGAAAACAAAGAAGAACTTGTAAAAGACTTACAAGCAGTAGTTGATGCGAAAGATGTTGTGTTAGTAAAAGCGTCTCGCGGTATGAAATTAGAAGAAGTAATTACGATGTTGAAATAATTGGTGTATATAAATAGGGATGATAGCCACGAAAATAGTGGAAACTTATAATAAGCGCTTACAGTAAATGATAAAAAAATAAAAGTAAAGAAAAAAGCTCTGAATATGAAATAAGGTAACAGTTGGGGTTTGCTTTTTACACCTACAAAACTTATAATTGATAAAGTGTAATAACGTTTAGAAGTATTTTCGTGAAGAATATACGCCCGGTTATATACGTAAGTATTCAGGAAAAGGGCTTTTCCGCAAGTTCGGAAAACGCCTTTTTTTAAATGATAAGTATAGGATAGAAAAGGAGAAGTAACATTGACAACATTTCGAGAATTAGGATTAAGTGAGTCTTTACTACAATCTGTTGAAAGTATGGGCTTTGAAGAGGCTACGCCGATTCAAGCTGAAACAATTCCATATGCATTGCAAGGTAAAGATATTATTGGGCAAGCGCAAACAGGTACAGGGAAAACAGCAGCATTCGGATTACCACTATTAGATAAAGTAGATACAAATAAAGAGGCAGTTCAAGGTATTGTTATCGCGCCAACACGCGAATTAGCAATTCAAGTTGGAGAAGAGCTATACAAACTTGGTAAACATAAACGAGTTCGTATTCTACCAATTTATGGTGGTCAAGATATTAACCGCCAAATTCGTGCTCTAAAAAAACACCCACACATTATTGTTGGTACGCCGGGTCGTATTTTAGATCATATTAACCGTAAAACACTTCGCTTACAAAACGTAGAGACTGTTGTTCTTGACGAAGCGGATGAAATGTTAAATATGGGCTTCATTGAAGATATTGAAGCGATTTTAACAGATGTGCCAGAAACACATCAAACATTATTATTCTCAGCGACAATGCCAGATCCAATCCGTCGTATTGCTGAGCGTTTCATGACTGAGCCTCAACACATTAAAGTAAAAGCAAAAGAAGTAACAATGCCAAACATTCAGCAGTTCTATTTAGAAGTGCAAGAAAAGAAAAAGTTTGACGTGTTAACACGCTTACTAGATATTCAATCTCCAGAGCTTGCAATCGTATTCGGTCGTACAAAGCGTCGTGTTGATGAATTATCAGAAGCATTAAACTTACGTGGTTATGCAGCAGAAGGTATTCATGGTGACTTAACACAGGCGAAACGTATGTCTGTATTACGTAAATTTAAAGAAGGTGCTATTGAAGTTCTTGTTGCAACAGACGTTGCTGCACGTGGTCTTGATATTTCAGGCGTAACACACGTATACAACTTCGATATCCCGCAAGATCCAGAATCATACGTTCACCGTATCGGTCGTACTGGCCGTGCAGGTAAAAAAGGTATTGCAATGTTATTTGTAACGCCACGTGAATCAGGACAATTGAAAAATATCGAGCGTACAACAAAACGTAAAGTTGATCGTATGGAAGCACCGACACTTGACGAGGCGTTAGAAGGTCAACAACGTTTAATCGCAGAAAAGCTTCAAAGCACAATCCAAAATGAAAACTTATCATACTACAAGCGTATTGCAGAAGAAATGTTAGAAGAGAATGACTCTGTAACAGTAGTAGCTGCTGCTTTAAAAATGATGACAAAAGAGCCAGATACAACTCCAATCGCTTTAACATCAGAACCACCAGTTGTTTCAAGAGGTGGCGGTGGCGGTTCTAAAAAACGCGGTGGTAACGGAAGTGGATACCGTGATGGTAACCGTAATCGTAGTCGTGATGGACGCGGAAGTGGAAGTGGCGATGGTCGTAACCGTGATCGCAATCGTGATGGACGTGGAAGTGGAAGTGGCGATGGTCGTAACCGTGATCGCAATCGTGATGGTGGTAGTGGTAGCCGTGATGGTAACCGTGGTCGTAAAGGTGAAGGTCGCCCTGGATCTTCAAATGGACGCGGCGAAAGAAAACATCATAGCCGTCCACAAGCTTAATAAAAAAGAGAATGCCCTTTGCTGGCATTCTCTTTTTTTATTTCTGTAATTGTGCATACTACATAATAACTCGTATAGAAATGAGGTGCTATATGCTTGTAAGACTTGGGTATGTTGCGATGAGTGTGCATTTGAAGAATGCATCTCCATCTCAAACGATGACATATGCACAGTTTCAGCGGATTGATGATCGAGAGGCTGCGATTCGTAAACTTGAAAGAATCGCTAATTCGAATTTAGAAAATTGCTTACGGTTATTAAAGCATAATAAAGGACATGATATATCTTTCTTTCGACTTAGTTCCAAGCTTATTCCTTTAGCGAATCATGAGGAGTTGTTAGATTGGAACTATATTCGTCCTTTAAAAGAAAATCTGAAAGAATTAGGTGAATATGCAATTCGTATGAATATGCGAATTGACTTCCATCCAGATCATTTTGTTGTACTAAATTCACCTGAGGAGAGTATTTTTAAACAATCTGTAAAGACATTGCAGATGCACAAAAAATTGTTAAAGGGTATGGGAATTGAACATAAGCAACGATGCGTATTACATGTGGGAGGAGGTTATAACGATAAGGAGCTCGCATTAGAACGCTTTATAGAAAATTGGTCAACTGTTCCAAGAGGTATTCAAGAGATGATTATATTAGAAAATGATGACACGACCTTTTCTTTAGAAGAAACATTGTATTTAGGTGAGAAATTAGACATTCCAGTCGTGTTTGATTTGCACCATCATATGATGAATAATGACCAGGAAGATTGGCATAAAGATTGGGCACGTGTTGTACATACGTGGGAATCGTCTTTGTTACCAGTTAAAATGCATATCTCTAGTCCTCGAGATGGAAAAGACCCAAGAGCACATGCGGATTTTATTGATGTAGATACCTTCTTATCTTTTTTGAAAAAGATAAAGGGGAGTGTTCCGCAAATTGATTGTATGATTGAGGCGAAGAAAAAGGATGAGTCTTTATTTCAACTAATGAGAGATTTAAGTAAACAAACAGATGTGGAAATTGTCGATGGTGCGAGCTTTTATATTAAATAAGCTCTGCGCCATCGATTTTTTTTGTCCCGCTATTTGCCGGGCAGTAAGACTCCCACCTCAAAATTCGGCGAATGCGAGGGAGTTAGATGGGAAACCTGCTGCCCGTAAAAGCCCGATTGGTGCGGGCTAATAATCAGTGGGGGATGGACAAAATCCCCCACTGATTAAAGTTTCACTTTATTAAAAAAGGGGTGCAAATGCCGCCGATTATTAAGCCGGTTAAATGGCTTATAGGATTGGCAGAGGGATTAAAGAAAGTAAATAGTAGTAATATAAGTATCATTATTGAAAAAATAGCGATGTCTCTTGGTTGTGAAGAACGATATCGACTATACAATAAAAATAATTGGGCGCCTAGTAATCCGAAAATACCACCAGATGCTCCAGCGTGAATATATTCAAGAGGCATAATAATATAAGAAGAAATATTCCCGAGAATGCCAGAAAGGAAAAAAATAATGATGAAAGAAAAATGTCCTAGTTGTTTTTCAATAGAAGAACCAAGTATAAATAAACAAATGCTATTAGAAAGAAAATGTTGTAAGTCTACGTGTACAAGTAAGGAAGTTATGACACGCCACCATTCTCCTTTAGCGATATATTCATTGTAGGCTGCTAGGTGAAAGAGGGAAAAGTCGCTCAATATAATCATGACTAATTGTATAAGAAGTAAAGAAATGATAATCGGTTGTAAGGAAATGCGAGTGGATGGTATTAGCATGTTGTTAGTATCACTCCTTTTGCATCAGAAAGATTCTCTGTTATTCTTACAATATGAATGAAGAAAGCTAAATAGAAGAAGGGGATTTTGAAATGATTGTAGGGATTGGAATCGATATTATTGAGTTAAATCGAATTGAAAAAATGCTAGATGGAAAGCTTAAATTTATGGAACGTATTTTAACTGAAGGAGAACGTGGTGTTGCTGAGGGGCTGAAAGGAAGTCGTCTTACAGAATTCGTAGCTGGAAGATTTGCAGCAAAAGAGGCGTATTCTAAAGCGGTAGGGACTGGTATCGGGAAAGAAGTGAGTTTTTTAGATATTGAAGTAAGGAATGATGATAGAGGTAAGCCAATTATCATTACAAATACAGAGCATATTGTTCATTTATCAATTAGTCATAGTAAAGAATTTGCCGTTGCTCAAGTTGTTTTGGAAAGCTCGTCACGCTAGTCTGCATATTTTATATCTTTGTCTCATATATTTGAGGTAGCGATAAGGAAGGCATATCTTCCATTCATTTATAGGGGCAAAGGGGCTGAAGTGATGAAAAGGCGTCTGTTTTTAGTTCTTGTCGGTTTGTTGACCGTTTTTGTGTTGGCGGGTTGTATGGAAAAGAAACAGGAAGATGTTGTGAGAGATTTAGAAGCGAAAGTTAAAAGTATGAAGAGTTATCAAGCTGAAGCGAAATTATCTATTAAAACAGGAAATGAGCCTCAGGAGTACAATGTAGAAATTTGGCATAAAGAACCTTCGTATTATCGTGTGAATTTGCAGAATGCGAAAAAGGATCAGAGTCAAATTATTTTAAGAAATGATGAAGGTGTATTTGTATTAACACCGGCGCTTAATAAGAGTTTCCGTTTTCAAAGTGATTGGCCGCAAAATAGTAGCCAGGCTTATTTATATGAATCACTTGTAAGAGATATTTTGCAAGATAAGAAAAATCTCTCTTTCGAGAAAACAGATAAGTATTATGTATTTAAAACAAAAACAAATTATCAACATCAAAATATGTTGCCGAAACAAGAAATTAAGCTGAATAAAAGTGATTTAACACCAGTTTCTGTGAAGCTGATGGATAATGACCAAAATGTCCTTGTAAAAGTAGATTTCACTAAAGTAAAGTTTGATGCAAAGTTTGATAAAGGTGCATTTGATACGAAACAAAATATGTCTAGAGCACAAGTGGATGTTCAGACGGCAGCGAAAGAAGACAAACCGTTTGCTATTTTGTATCCGCGTGATACGCCGCAAGGCATGACTTTGAAAGAGGAAGAAGAGTTGAAGACAGACAGTGGCAAGCGTGCAATACTCACATACACTGGAAGTAAGAAATCCTTTACTTTAATACAAGAAAAGGCAAAAGTTGCAGAGGCCTCATCGGCGGTAAGTGTAAGTGGAGAGCCGGTTGATCTTGGTTTCACGATTGGTGCATTGACGAAAGAATCTGTAACGTGGTCGCATAACGGAGTAGAATATATGCTCGTGTCTAAAGGTTTAGAGCCGAATGAGTTGTTGATGGTTGCTCGTTCGGTTACAGCGAAGCAGGTGAAGTAAACATCTTAGACGTGGTGATATATGTGCACCGCGTCTTTTCTTAGTTTGAAGGTGGATTTCATAAAAGAAGCATATAAAAGAATAAGCTTCGCATATCGTGTATAAGGAAGTGTATTTATGGAAGACGCACCGTTTTACCGTGACACCTGGGTGGAAGTGGATTTAGATGCGATTTATAACAATGTTACGCATATTAAAGAGTTCATTCCAAGTGATGTAGAGATTTTTGCTGTAGTTAAAGCGAATGCATATGGGCACGATTATGTACCGGTGGCTAAAACTGCATTAGAAGCAGGAGCGACAAGATTAGCAGTTGCTTTTTTAGATGAAGCTTTAGTGCTTCGGAGGGCTGGTATTACTGCACCGATTTTAGTATTAGGTCCTTCCCCGCCCCGCGATGTAAATGTAGCTGCTGAAAATGATGTAGCATTAACTGTTTTTCAAACAGAATGGGTGGAAGAAGCGATAAAGCTCTGGGATGGTTCATCAATAATGAAATTCCATATTAATTTTGATAGTGGTATGGGGAGAATCGGAATACGTGAACGCAAAGAATTAAAAGGGTTCTTAAAGAGTTTAGAAGGTGCGCCATTTTTAGAGTTAGAAGGAGTATATACGCATTTTGCAACAGCGGATGAGGTTGAAACTTCTTACTTTGATAAGCAATATAATACATTCTTGCAGCAGTTAAATTGGTTGAAAGAATTTGGAGTGAATCCTAAATTTGTCCATACAGCCAATAGTGCTGCAACGTTAAGGTTTCAAGGGATTACATTTAATGCGGTGCGAGTTGGTATTGCGATGTATGGATTATCCCCATCTGTAGAAATACGTCCTTTTTTACCATTTAAATTGGAACCGGCGTTGTCACTTCATACGAAAGTTGCTCATATTAAGCAAGTGATTAAAGGGGATGGGATTAGTTATAATGTCACATACCGAACGAGAACGGAAGAATGGATTGCGACAGTTGCAATTGGATATGCAGATGGCTGGCTTAGAAGATTGCAAGGGTTTAAAGTACTTGTAAATGGTGAAAGAGTACCGATTGTAGGGCGAGTGACAATGGATCAATTGATGATACATCTTCCTTGTGAAGTGCCACTTGGTACGAAAGTTACACTCATTGGGAGACAAGGTGATGAGTATATTAGTGCTACCGAGGTCGCTGAATATTCCGGGACTATTAATTATGAAATTATCGCAACGATAAGCTTCCGTGTACCGAGAATATTTATACGGCACGGTAAAGTTGTAGAAGTAATCAATTATTTGAACGATATATAGAAGAAGGTATTATCGCTTAGTATCTCGTCATTTAGGGGATTTTCGCTAATGGAAAATAGGCTCTTTTTTGCTAGGGATCTTCTTTTTATACTTGTTATTAATATAAGTTACAATGAAATGTTGCGGAAGGGATTGCTTTATTTCTGGTTTGAAAGAGATGAAAAGTAAAAGAAGATGAATGTTTTGTTTATGAATTGGAAAACATAAGCAGGGAATAAGGAAGTCTTTGCAACAGGCTCCATACAATGGTATTATTACAATAGGTGTCATATATATATTTGGGTGTGTAGTTGACGGTGGAGGTGTATTTTTGTGTCCGAATCAAGTGTAACTACTGAAATCGTGGTTCGGTTGCCAAAGCAAATGGTAACGGAATTGGACGGAATTGGAAAACAAGAGAATAAGAATCGCCATGAACTAATTTGCCAGGCAACACAACTGTTATTGCGTCAACATAAGACGAAGAAACGCTACCAACATGAATCAATGCGACGTGGGTACATTGAAATGGGAAAAATTAATCTTGGTATTGCATCTGAAGCTTTCTTAGCAGAGTATGAAGCAGCTCATACAGTAGAACGCTTAGTTAGCGGGGGGTAATATTTTGATTGTAAAACGCGGCGACGTGTATTTTGCAGACCTTTCCCCAGTTGTTGGTTCTGAGCAAGGAGGCGTTCGTCCGGTTCTTGTCATTCAAAATGACATCGGAAATCGTTTTAGTCCGACTGTGATTGTAGCGGCTATTACTGCACAGATTCAAAAAGCGAAATTACCCACTCATGTGGAAATTGATGCGAAAAAGTATGGTTTTGAGAGAGATTCTGTTATTTTACTTGAGCAGATTCGAACAATCGATAAGCAACGCTTAACGGACAAAATCACTCATTTGGATGAAGTGATGATGAGTCGTGTAGATGAAGCGTTACAAATTAGTTTAGGACTAATAGATTTTTAAATCGGCAGTTTAAGTTGCTCTCTTTACAGGGCAACTTTTTTTTATTATAGAGGAGGTTACGGTTGGATATGGAAATGGTAGATAATCGACAAGGGTTAATGAAAATGTTAGTGAAAGAATTAGGCTTTACAGAAAAGCAAGTTCGTCATGTTATTCAATTAACAGAAGAAGGTAACACAGTTCCATTTATCGCTCGTTACCGAAAAGAATGGACAGGATCTCTAGATGAGGTGCAAATTCGTGCAATCTTAGAAAGATGGCAATATATGATGCAACTAGAAGATAGGAAAGAAGAGGTTCTTCGTCTTATTGGTGAAAAGGGTAAACTAACCGAAGAGTTGCGTCGTCATATTGTTGCTGCAAAAAAACTTCAGGAAGTAGAAGATTTATATCGTCCATATAAAGAAAAAAGAAGAACGAAAGCTACAATTGCTAAAGAAAAGGGATTAGAACCGTTAGCTGAGTGGCTATTGTTATATAAAAAAGAAAATCCAGCAGAGAAGGCTATGGAATTTGTTAATGCAGAAAAAGAAGTGGCGTCTGCAGAAGATGCGTTGCAAGGTGCGCAAGATATTATTGCGGAACTTGTTTCGGATAATGCGGCATATCGTAGTTGGATTCGCAATACTACTTTCCGAAAAGGGATTATGTCTTCATCTGTAAAAGATAAAGAAAAAGATGAAAAGAATATATATGAAATGTATTATGGCTATGAAGAACCGTTGCAAAAAGTAGTGCCACATCGTGTACTAGCTATGAATCGTGGTGAAAAGGAAGACGTATTAAGAGTTTCTGTTATCACGCCAATTGAAGAAATCCTTCAGTTTTTACATAAGAAAATGATTCTTGATGAAGCTTCTAAAAGTGCGCATTATGTACAATTAGCGATGGAAGATGGATATAAGCGATTAATTCAACCTTCAATAGAAAGAGAAATTCGTAAAGAATTAATGGAAACGGCCGAAGAACAAGCGATTCATATTTTCTCTGAGAATTTACGTAATTTATTATTACAACCTCCGATGAAAGGGAAAGTTGTGTTAGCGGTAGATCCAGCATATAGAACCGGTTGTAAATTAGCTGTAGTAGATGATACAGGGAAAGTTCTTCACATAGATGTTATTTATCCGCATCCGCCTGTTCGTAAATATGAGGATGCAAAAACGAAAATCATTTCCATTATAGATAAATATGAAGTTGAAATGATAGCGATTGGAAATGGTACAGCTTCGAGGGAAACGGAAGAATTTATAGTAGATGTATTACAAAATGTAGAACGAGATGTATTTTACATTATTGTAAATGAAGCGGGTGCTAGTGTGTACTCAGCATCTGATGTAGCTCGCGAGGAGTTTCCGAATTTACAGGTTGAAGAAAGAAGTGCCGTTTCAATTGGGAGACGTCTGCAAGATCCACTTGCAGAGCTTGTGAAAATTGACCCTAAATCTGTTGGGGTGGGACAATATCAACATGATGTATCTCAAAAGAGATTAAATGAATCATTAACATTTGTAGTAGAGACAGCAGTTAACCGAGTTGGTGTTAATGTAAATACAGCTTCAGTTGCATTGTTGCAATATGTTTCGGGGTTATCAAAAACAGTTGCGAAAAATATTGTAGCTAAGCGTGAGGAAGATGGAAAATTCACGAAGCGTACTGAATTGAAGAAAATCCCGCGTTTAGGTGCAAAAACATATGAACAATGTATCGGTTTTTTACGTATATTAGAAGGAGCAAATCCGTTAGATCGCACAGGGATTCATCCAGAACAATATAAAAATGTTGAATTGTTATTAAAGAGCCTAGGGTTATCAAAGAATGATGTGGGGAAACCAAACTTGCAAAAGAGTTTAGAAGGAGTAGATATTTCTAAAATATCTCAAGAGACCGAGATTGGTGAGCCGACATTAGTTGATATTATGGATGCTTTAATTAGCCCGGAACGAGATATGAGGGATGAGTTGCCAAAGCCACTTTTGAAAAAGGGGATTTTAAAATTAGAAGATTTAAAGCGTGGTATGGAATTAGAGGGAACGATCCGCAATGTTGTTGATTTCGGTGCCTTTGTTGATATTGGTGTGAAGCAAGATGGTTTAGTACATATTTCTAAACTAAGTAAACAATTTGTAAAGCATCCATTAGATATCGTATCCGTGGGACAAATTGTAAAGGTATGGGTAGATGATATTGATACGAAAAAAGGTCGTGTTGCATTATCAATGTTACCAATTGAATAGAAAGTAAAGAGAGCAGATGAAACTGCTCTCTTTTTATGGATAGGAAAGTTTCATTGATTATGAGCTTTGGTGTATTTTACTATAATAAAACCAGCATTCATTTAGTAACTTGATTTGATACCGGTTTTTTTCGAAATATGCACGTTGCATTTGTTTCTTTAGCCATGTAGGCATAGGAATCCCTCCTTGTTTAATCCTGCTCTCAAAAATTCCTCCTTTTATTTAAAGAAATATTGATGAGAGGTTGGTGAGTGGATTTCTATCAATGCTGCATTTTTAGAAATCACGCTTCTTGAATGAGGATGGGTATATGTACTATTTAATATATGTATAGGAAGGGAGAAAAGTGTAAAAATATTTTTTTGTTTAGGAGGAATGAGAATGGATGAGAAAGAAATTCAGAGATTAGTGGAAGAGGTATCGTTACAATGCTTTGGAATGCCGTTTTTACATAAAGCGATGTTTAATAGTAGGTTACGTACAACGGGTGGGCGCTATCTATTGAAGAATCATAATATAGAATTGAATTATCGATATTACGAAATATATGGTAAAGAAGAGTTAGTCGGGATTGTTAAACATGAACTTTGTCATTATCACTTACATATCACAGGAAAAGGGTATAAGCACCGAGATAGAGATTTTCGTGAATTATTAAAGAAAGTAGGTGCACCACGTTTTTGTAAACGAATGATTAGTGAGGAGGAAACGAAAGTTTATACGTATGAATGTATGGGTTGTTCGTTTCAATATGTAAGAAGACGTCAAATAAATACACAAAGATATGTATGTGGAAAGTGCAAAGGACAACTAAAACTGGTAGTGAAAACATCTTGACAGTGAAAACGCAATCCAGTATATTATAAACATGTCCCGTTTGCGCAAGACGTTGTGAAAAAACATCTTGACTTACGATGAGAAATTTTATAAGATACAAATTGTCTTTATTATTCCGCAGTAGCTCAGTGGTAGAGCTATCGGCTGTTAACCGATCGGTCGTAGGTTCGAGTCCTACCTGCGGAGCCATATACAGAGAAGTACCCAAGTGGCTCAAGGGGCTCCCCTGCTAAGGGAGTAGATCGCTAACGCGGTGCGAGGGTTCGAATCCCTTCTTCTCTGCCATATATATTGGCCCGTTGGTCAAGTGGTTAAGACACCGCCCTTTCACGGCGGTAACACGGGTTCGAATCCCGTACGGGTCACCACTTCGGAGGATTAGCTCAGCTGGGAGAGCACCTGCCTTACAAGCAGGGGGTCGGCGGTTCGATCCCGTCATCCTCCACCATATAAATTATATAAATAATATTATCGCGGGGTGGAGCAGTACGGTAGCTCGTCGGGCTCATAACCCGAAGGTCGCAGGTTCAAATCCTGTCCCCGCAACCAAATGGTCCCGTGGTGTAGTGGTTAACATGCCTGCCTGTCACGCAGGAGATCGCCGGTTCGACCCCGGTCGGGACCGCCATTTTAACTTCTGCTATAAGGCAGTTGTTTTTTATTGGTCATTATGGTACAATAACATTTGTCTTCGGAAAGAAGATAACTATTTCGATGGGCTATAGCCAAGCGG